>JAMDEF010000064.1:7109-9174 GCA_023488305.1 Gammaproteobacteria bacterium
GCCTGATTGGCTTTAGAAGGTGAAAGTCAGTCTGAAGCAGCATTGCAGATTGTTGAAAAAGGACTGTCGGTTCGTGAAACTGAACAACTAGTTCGTCGTCTACTAAAACCTTCAGTTACAGATAAGCCAGATGTACCTCAACCTTCAGTAGAAGAAATCGAGCAAATCGAACAGCGTATTGTGGAAAAGCTCGGCAATGGTTTCAGTATTAAACACCGTGCCAATGGTAAAGGTAAGCTGGTTTTTGATTATGCCAATGTTGATGAGCTAAAACGACTGATTAAACAAATTGGCATTTGATAATTAGTAATATCTTGCTCAGGAAAATATCCCGATAACTTTTATACAAAAGCAGAATCCAAAATGGATTCTTTCACAAAGAGCAAATTCACAAAACATCTATTCAAAAATCTGCAAATTTCATCAACTTCAAATAAATTAAGCAAGATAGTCGTTGACCACGCAAAGCATAGGTCTATATAATTCCCTGATTTGCTTAAGGCAAAACTAAAGATCCTACGGACAAAAATGGAGCAACTAACCAGAGTTAGGCCCGTAAATCAGTTGTTAAAAACACAATGTATTGTGTTGCTGATTATGGTGGCTTGCGTCTTCTGGTTGTATGGCAAGGACGTCGCCATTGCCCTTTGCTTTGGAGGCATGATCAGTGTGGTCAACACACTGTTGCTGAAATGGCATTTACTGAGAACAGTCAAGAAGGCTGGTGCCAATCCGGCAAAAAATCTCGGTGGCATATACAGGTGTATTGCAGAACGATGGGTTTTTACCTTAGCCATGTTTATGGTTGGCTTCGCGGTGTTTGAATTTGCCGCGATACCGCTACTATTAGGCTTCGTCGCAATACAAGTGGTTTTATTGTTTGGAAATATGAAACAGGCTTGAGACAAACATGGCGGAAGAATTAACAACTTCAGGATACATCAAGCATCACCTTCAGAATCTGACCTTTGGTCCGAAACATGAAGAGTTAGAGCCAGTTGGAACACCGGCGCGTATGGACTCCAACGGGTGATTATGGTTTTGCAATGTCTTCTGGTGAAGCAGCGCAAATGGGTTTTTGGTCTATCAATGTCGACACAATGTTTATGTCGATTCTACTTGGCGGTTTGATGATGTGGTTCTTCCGCAGCGTTGCCAAGAAAGTCTCAGCCGGTGTTCCAACTGGCTCACAGAATTTTGCAGAATGGATTATTGAATTTATAGATGATTCGGTTCGCGGCTCTTTTAGTGGTGGCAAAAACAATCTGGTTGCTCCCATGGCATTAACCATCTTCGTCTGGATCTTCCTGATGAACCTGATGGACTTAATTCCAGTCGATCTTATCCCTTTAGCTGTAGCTCACGGCGCATCAGCCGTATTCGGTGTTGATCCTCACGATGTATTCTTCAAAATCGTCCCGACAACCGATCCAAATGCCACGCTTGGTATGGCATTGTTCGTATTTTTGCTCATGCTTTATTACAGTTTCAAAATCAAAGGCGTCGGTGGTTTCATTGGCGAATTGACCTTGCAGCCGTTTGGTAAATGGGCACTACCTATTAACTTTGTGCTCGAAACTGTCACTTTGATTGCAAAACCATTTTCACTGGCATTACGGTTGTTCGGCAACATGTATGCAGGGGAAATGGTGTTCATTTTGATCGCTACCATGTACGGTGCCGGTCTGGTTCTGGGTTCTTTTGCTGGTCTGTTACAGGTCGGCTGGGCGATTTTCCATATTCTGATTATTACGTTGCAAGCATTCATCTTCATGGTGCTGACCACGGTATATATGGATATGGCACATCAGGAACATCATTGAGTTTGATTGAGTTGTAACTTTATTTTTTTATTCTTTAGACGTTTGTAGGAGAGAAAAATGGATATGGGTTTAGTTTATATTGCTGGTGCACTGATGATTGGTCTGGGCGCTCTGGGTGCTGCAGTTGGTGTAGGTTTGCTGGGTGGTCGCTTCTTAGAAGCAGCAGCTCGCCAACCTGAATTAGTGCCAATGTTGCGTACACAGTTCTTCCTGGTCGCTGGTTTGGTTGACGCGGTACCAAT
>JAMDEF010000038.1:0-3588 GCA_023488305.1 Gammaproteobacteria bacterium
TCAAGCGCAACGTTCAGCTCAAGCTTCCCGTCATCGGTTTGGTAAATCTCAATATTGCTGGTCAACGGAAACTCCTTTTCCTTGAATGTGATTAAATCGACCAACGATTTGAACTGGTAAGCAATTCTTAGAAGTTGCCGTTAGCAACCAGTTTTCTATAGGGCTAAGCGCCTCAGTCGCTCGGTAAACAACGTTTAATGGGGTAACTTTACCTGGCGACATCAACATATCAAGCGGCCTGCTCGTCTGGCTTCGGAAAGCTTAACAATAAATCACGATAGTATTCATATTGCTTCTGACGCAATTCGATTTCGCAGGGCAAGCCTTCATTTATAGAGTGGGTTAGAGTGTCAAATTTATCTAATAACGTAGCGATACGAACTTGTTCTTCCAGAGGCGGAATAGGTATTTGAAATTTTGAAAACTCCTCTTTTGTAATAGTTTTCAGAGTACTTCCTCTGGCGAACTCTTTTTCTTTATCAAATTTATGCTTCAGTTGGTATGCGAAATATTTTTTATTTATATCTTCTTTGTAGCCGGTAAATATTGCTAAGGTTCTGTCCACATAGCAGTCATATTGGGTAATTGCTACCCGACCTATGGTGCCTTGCAGTGAAACAATAACCGTACCAGCCTTAACGAATACACTTTTTGGCTGGGCTAATTTTGAAATTCTTTGCTTGGTTACTCTATTTAGAGTAAACCCAAAATCCGATACATCCGCCACCTGAACAAAGGGCATGCTGTCTTCACCGTCATACCAGCTGCTATTGCCATAAGGTTGAGGGAATGATCCTCGTCTGAATGTTACAACATCATCCAAAGCCTTCCACTCAACCTCACCCTCCTCAAACGTCAACAACTTATCCCGATAGTAGTTGTATTGTTTTTTTCGGGCGGTCAGCTCGGCGGTCAGCTCGGCGGTCAGCTCGGTGAAGGTGTCCATCCGATATTGCTGGGTATGCCGACCCGCTTTGATTCTCTTCAAGATAGTTTTTAAATTCACCTGACGAAATCAAATGCAAAATCCATTTTGGTAAAACTTCTTCCTTTTTTACACGTAAAACACAATATCCCGTGCTGGCAACCTCACCATTATATTCATCTCCGATCAAACAATAGCGCATTTGAGTAGGGCGAGTGGTTGCAAAGATTACATCATCTTTTTTTACAAGCTTTTGAGCACGACTTGGAGCATTATTAGGAGCGATCACTGATGTATCTGTAATTTGTTTTGTTTCAATACTTACAGAGGTTAGGTCGATATATTGATAACTTCGTATGGCGTCTCGCCACCTGATATTGCTGGTACGCAAGGTAACCTCGCTGATAGGCTTCCACTCAACCTCAATCCCATCCAGGAGTTTTTCCATAAAACTCATGCTGCTCATCCTTAAGCCTCCCCACCTTCAATCTCAGCCACAATGGCATCAATATCCATTCGCAGTTGGTCGATTTTTGTGACGGTGGTTCTAAGCTCTGCATTAAGCGTTGTGATGTCGATGATTTCACGGGTATCTAGCGCCTCGACATAGCTACTGACCGAGAGGTTATAGGCATTGGCAGCAATATCTTCATACGGCACTGATTTAGCCAGATGATCAACATTCTCCTTGCTGTCGAACACATCCATGATTTTCTGTATGTGGTCATCAGTGAGCGTGTTGTTATTGGTTTCTTTCTTAAACAAACCGCTAGCATCAATAAACTGAGTTGTGGTGTCGCTCTTATGTTTGGATAACACCAGAATGGTGACAGCAATGGTGGTGCCATAAAAAAGATTCGGTGCCAGTGAAATCACCGTTTCGACATAGTTGTTATCAACCAGATATTTTCTGATTTTCTGCTCAGCGCCACCACGATAGAAAATGCCCGGAAAGCAGACAATCGCTGCACACCCTCTGCTGGAGAGATAACTCAGTGCATGCAATACAAACGCAAAATCTGCCTTGGACTTAGGCGCTAATACACCAGCAGGGGCAAAGCGTTCATCATTAATCAGTGTGGGGTCGTCTGAGCCAATCCATTTCACGCTATAAGGCGGATTGGAGACAATGGCATCAAACGGTTTATCTTCACCAAAGTGCGGGTCGGTCAACGTATTGCCCAGCATCATATTGAACTTGTCATAGTTGATGTTGTGCAAAAACATATTCATCCGCGCCAGGTTATACGTGGTGTGGTTGATTTCCTGACCGAAAAAGCCTTCTTCGATGATATGGGCATCAAAGTGTTTTTTGGCTTGCAGTAGAAGTGAGCCAGAGCCAGCTGCCGGGTCATAAATCTTGTTAACGCTGGTTTGTTTGTGCATAGCAAGTTGGGCAATGAGCTTTGAGACATGCTGTGGCGTGAAAAACTCACCACCTGATTTACCGGCATTAGCAGCATAGTTTGAAATCAGAAACTCGTAAGCATCACCAAACAAATCAATCTGACTGCCTTCAAAATCACCAAAATCTAATGCCGCGACACCTTTTAATACGGCTGCAAGACGGGTGTTTTTATCTTTGACGGTATTACCAAGACGGTTACTGGTGGTATCAAAATCAGCAAACAGGCCTTTAATGTCCGGCTCGGACGGATAACCATTGGCAGAGGATTCAATCGCAGCAAAGATATTGGCCAAATCAGTATTCAAGCTTTCGTTTGTATTGGCACCTTTGGCGATATTGGCAAACAACTGGCTTGGATAGATGAAATAGCCTTTGGTCTTGATGGCATCGTCTTTGATGTCACCAGTAATGACCTCATCACCCAGCAAGGCATAATGCACGCTGTCATCGCCACCCTCAATGTAGCTGGCAAAGTTTTCGCTGATAAAGCGATAAAACAACGTACCGAGCACATATTGCTTGAAGTCCCAGCCATCCACTGAGCCGCGAACATCATTGGCAATTTGCCAGATTTGTCTTTGGAGGGCGGCGCGTTGTTGGGTGCTTGTCATACTGTTTTCCTGTTGTAATGTAATTAATACGTTATTTTTGTTGTTTAGTCTTTACTTACTCTATTTTCTGTAGCTTGGACTGCTTTATTGCCCAGATATACATTTTCTGAAAATCGGGCATGGACTCTCTACCCTTTTCAATTTCCTCTAAGAGCTGCTCTGGTTGTTGGCGTGCCAGTTCATGTGAAGCTAGACAAAGATACCGGTACCGACCATCTACCTTGTCCATTACTATCCATCCGCCAGTGTTTTCTTTTTCATTCTCGGCTCGTTCTTCCAACGTCCCCGATACTAATTCGTGTGTAAGTGCTGAGATTTGCTCTGGTGATGGTGATTGACCTTCGGTGATGCCATATTTTTCAATTATCGCTTTCCTGTTTGTATCACTTTGGCTGGCCAGGCTCTGTTGAAGGTTTTTAACCATAAATGCAGTGTCATAGAAATGGGCTTTAAACAGCCCTTCAAGCTCTTTTTGCTGGCGGAAAGAAGATACACGTCGTCTTGCCTCTGCAGGCACCTTTTCGATGTTCTCAATTACATCCAGGACAGACAGAAAATCTATGCCCCGTTGTGGTGACTGAGCAAGTGACACCAATTGCATCACCAGGTAGCCTGAAATAAGTGAATCGCCAACAACCAGAGCA
>JAMDEF010000038.1:3598-9159 GCA_023488305.1 Gammaproteobacteria bacterium
TTAGATTTGGCCAATATCCAGACAGACGAGCTTTACGAAGGGCATTATTTCGTCCGTACTGGACTCGGGATTAAACTGCATCGAGATAAGTGTTGCTCCTAAAGAAATACGCTTTCATTGTCTAACCAAAGCTCTCAGCTCTTGCCTGACGCATACAGCTGGAGCTGTAAAGATATCTAATGCAGCTTTTCTCTGGCCTGTTTTTGATGGATTTTACAATAGCAGTTTGTGTTGGCAGGATGAAAGAGTTTTGGGCTATCTACGTAATGGCCATTTGGGGCATAGGATTTACATTGCACCCCTTGTTGGGTTGTGCCAATACATTGAAATCCATTCCAGAATTCGTTGTAACCCCGAAGCGTCTCTTTACTGACACCAAAACTCGTGGCGATGAATAGATCGGGATCGGCTAAAAAGGGACCCACTTCATCCGCTCTTATGTCGAACGTACCCATCGTTGGATGAGTAGCGGCAAGTTCAATGCCCTGGTCAATTAGTGATTCAAGAAAATCGATTTGATCTGTGGTTACCTTCATTTGTTTCTCCAGATTCGATGACTCTAGTTCTTTTGGTCTTATTCTTTCAGACTGGCAGCTTCCCGCTGCTCAATTCGCTCATAGCATGCGCGTTCGTTTTTAACATCATCTATGATCTTCCGGTGCATGGCCACGGAGATGGCGTCCGGATTGTTAAAACGTCCACCGTGCTTGAATATCAGATCTGCCAGCTCACGTTCACTCATGACCATATATTCATCTAACCGGGCACCTTGTTCCGTTCTGACTTTAATAGCTTCAGGATTAACGCTTCTCATGGTGAGTGAGGCCAGATTGTCCACAAGGATCAATTCGTTTACCGCGTCATCGGAAAGGTGGTTAGGGTTCATGAGGCGCAGATCCACTAACCCTTTAATTTCGCTGTACAGCACGTATACATCCAAAAACTCAATATGGTTTTGTGCAAGGATTTTAAGCGCATCAAGGCGTGCTTTTGCTAATTTGACGATATTTTGTTCGAGCAATGTCAACCTCCTTGTCAGTCACTTTCGGGTTTTGGCCAGCGTGAAGTATAGCTGTCAGGCAAAGAAATGCCATTTTCTGCAGCATACTGGTTAGTGAATACATCGAGTGCTTTAAAAGTATGTGTGAAGGTTGAATCATTTTTTCTGCTTCCTTAATTTGTCTTCCGGTAAATAACGATGAATATTCAAAAGCGGACAATATGGCTCTGCCTCTAATAACGCATCTGAGCGTCTAACACGGACTCTCTGCTGCCATTCTTTAGGAAGTGGCACGATTACCGGCAATGGATCGCCTTCATTTGCCGGGAAAAACAGCGGTAAATGAGCTGTTGTGACCGGGATACGCTTGCCTTCAATGAGGATATTGACCTTGGGTTGAGGCGCAGGCGTGTTCACACGCGCCAGAATTTCACCTTCTGGCAGTAACATCAGCTTTGATTGCTCGGCTTCAAGCAATTTACGTTGCTTTTTGTCCGGTGTTTTATTGATTTTTCGTGCAGCCGACTCGATTGCCTGCTCACGGGAGAGTTTCAGAATCGTTCTTGATTGTGACCAGGTAAAACTGATAGATTCGGGGCGTTTTTCAAGTACGCGAAAGGTTCGACCGGCCATTTTACGATTCAGCCGACGTAAACCGACCTTTTCCAGCAAGTACTTGCTCAAAGGCATGCCCTCAAGTGTTGATTCTTTGTCGGTACTGCGAAGAAATCTGGCCAACTCGTCACGCAGATCATTTATGGATCGCACCTCCGCCAGCATCTCATACGGTACACCCAAGACAGCAGGCATAGAGCTTGTGCTACCAGCTTGTGCATCATCATCCAAGTACTCCAACGCTTCGATATACAGTGCCACCGTATTTCTGTCGGCATTCAAATGTGCCCAGAACGGATAGGACGTATCCCCCCGAACAAAGTCAGCGACGGCAAACTGTTGATCGCGAAGTGGCAAATACACCGCTTCAAAGCGTTCGATAAGCCTCATCAACTCAGTGGAGTGTTCCATCAGCTTCCCTATTTCGGTTTTAATAATAGGTATATTATAACATAGACACATTTAAGCAAGCCTAACCTCCCTCTCTCGTAGCACACACCTTTCCAAATTGACCTGACGATGTGATCGTATCCCGCTCATCTCTTTAACGGCGAAGCCGTGCAAGGGCATATTCCAGCTGACTTGTCGGCCCCGGCGTAGCCGTAAATAAAATGAAATAAGCGGAAAATAAAATGAAAGGAAATTAAAATAGAAAGATTTTCACCGCTCGAAAGATGTGAGCTTTCATGGCGCGGAGTGTAAGGCTGGTTAAGGGGTTGCGTGAATGTGAATGTGTTATAATATGACAGTCATGAACACATCAAACGGAGGTTTTTATGACATCACTTACTCTTGAATCTGCTAACCAAACACTGGCCACCGCCGGTATTCGCCTACGCCTGTCTCAAAAAGGCCTGGCGGTCGTGAGTAAAGTCCCTTTATTTGCGAAAGCGTTGGAGTATTGCACCAATAACGCCAAGGCGCGTGATGATGTGCTGAGTATCATCGGCCACTACAAAGAACAGCCTGATTTAGTCTTTGTTGCAGACAAGCCGCAGGGTCAACCGATGCTCGGTGCCGCCCCCGCACAAAATAATATGGATACACCCCCACCCAGACAGCCACGGCCAGTGGCTCAGTCAAAACCCGTCCAGCAATCGACCATCAATCAGCCAGCACCGGCCCGAACAGTGGCGCATCCCAATGCACCTGCAGCAGAACACCAAGAACCTGCTGGTGGTCAGCACCAAGTCGATACTGAAAAACGTAATTTTGTAGGCCATCATGTCTATGGCAGACATTCAGCACTCTATTTTGCCTATGATGAAACCCGTGGCGGGGATGCCACTATTGCCGTTGATGGTGCGATGTCCGTGGCCACTCGCCAGTACAATTGGAATCAAAAATTACGCATTCAGATCACTCGTAGTGATTTACCCAGTGTTGCCGCTGTGATGTTTGGTTTATTACCAAAAGTTGAGCTTACCAACTACGGTGCAGACAATACCAAGCGATTGATGATTGAAAATCAGGGCAAAAACTACTTTGTGAATATGTCTGCCAAAGACCATCATCAAATCGCCGTGCCTATCTCGGCCAGTGATGTATTTGAAATTCGTAGTCTGATTCTGGCTCAGCTGATGAAAAACCGACCTGAAATCGGTGTTGAGGGGGTTTTAGCTAATCTGAAATGCCATGCCGCCATGCTCAAACAGGGCGCTCAGTAAAAATGCGTTAATCAAGGTGGGAGACTGTAAAATATGAACTTAAAAAGCAATGTCAAATCACTGATAAAGGCAAAAAGTATCGGGTTGAATCTTCATCAACTCATTATCTTGGGCCTTTTGCAAAACAAACCTCATTACATAGGCCAATTGGCTACAATTCTTGAGAGTAATCACGCTACTGTCAGAAGAATGGTTATGAGACTTAGTAATGCTGGGTGGACAGAGCAAGTTTACGATAAGGCTCCGACTGGTTATCAATCAAGGCCATTCACTGCGTTGATTAAGTTAACTGATGAAGGTCTGAACAGGTTAAAGTCTCTCTCATAATCAACCTTGGGCGAATAGCGATTTGCAGTTTTGCTGGCCGGGTTTTGACTGAGCCACTGTGGTACCACTCTGGGATTGCTCTATCCAGCCAGTAACTCCAAGCAAACCATAATCAAATAAAGGGAAATGTATGATTAACAGATCTAATTTGGTTATCTCGTTATGACTATTGGTGCGTTTATGACATTTATTGGTGTTTTTACAGCCAAAGAATCCACGAACAGCCAAAAATGAATATAGGACCATCAGCGTAGGCTTTTCAGATGCAATTAGAATCATTCATCTGACGAGTGATTCATCCATCAGTGCAGCCAACATGATTATTCTGCGCGTTTCGTCGCTGTCTATATCTACACTCCACCTTTCTGTTAGCTTACTGATGATTTCTTTGCTTCTTTCTGCCTTTATAAATTGTGCGGTCAATCTAAGGGCCATATCAATTTCAGATACTCTTTCTGAATGACTTGCCGTTTTTATTGCATTGAGAGCTGATTTTCTTAATTTGGCTATTTCGCTTTTGTGAATGGTTCCATCACGTAGATATACACTGAGAAATGGGCATTTCCCCCATAACCGCTCGACTTCACGTAGATTTGAATCTGAAACCAGCTGGAGTAAGTGCATATTCAAAGAGGTGAGAACAGCAAGTCGCTGTCCAGGCTCACGGCATAGCTCTTCCATGACCTTACCAAACAGATAGCTCGGCATCTTTTTTCGATAGGCATCCACCAGGTTCCGCCAAAAGGTGCGACTTTGTTTGATAAACTTTGCCTTGCTTGCTGGCGGTACTTCAAGCCCCATGCAGTACATGATCAGCTCCTGAAGTGATAGTGAATCCTTGGCTTCATTTGCTCTTTTGCTCATTATGACGATGTTATCGGGTAAATAACCGCGATCATTATCCAGCCTGTCCACCGACCAGTCCGTATCAGCGACTTTGGCCACCGTCATTTCCCGACCTGTTACCGGGCAAATCCCTTTGCAGTCATGAAATGCTGAGGCCAGATCATCTTCGCTTATCCCAACCTCGATACCTTTACGATATGCACGCATTTTGATGGAAATGAGTTTTCTTTCAAAAATGGTTGCCCTGGTGACTTTGCTAACCTCCAAACTCTGGGCGTGACGATATCCTTCTTGGACGGCAGGATACTTTTCCATTTCTGCGATCGGAATGTTGTACCGGTACATATCAAACCCGATATCACGAGCAATTTTATCGGTTTGTGCTTCTTCTTTTAGTTGTCTCACTATATCCACTTCCCTGTTGCGTAATCACGTCACCTCATACAGGCGAGCACTTGATACATCATGTTAACGTTGCGTGGTTTATGTTCCATGAGATTCTGAAAGTATTTATTCAACAGTGATAATAAATGACTATCAGACTTACAGAGAGAGATGCTTTACGTTTAGGCCTGCTAAATAAAACCGGTACCAAACAGACTAAGAAACTACCTGCTGGCATTGGTAAAAGGCGATCAAAGACTAAATCTCCTCAAAGAGTACTTTTTGAGTGCTGCCAGGTGTACTGGCCAGAATGTGAATGGGAATTAAAAGGTGCAATCCCTGGAAGAAAGTTTCAGATAGATATTGCCTTTCCAGCTCATAAGCTTGCCATCGAACTGGATGGCCACACGGCCCATTCATTTAAAGATAAATTTCAACGTGACCGTGAACGCCAGAATCTACTGACACTCCATGGCTGGCGGATATTACGTTTTACTGCGAAAGATGTCAGTTCAAGACTTACGGAATCTCTGGGTATAATTCAGCAGTGCATAGATAGTTTTCAGAGTTAATCAAGGAGGAAGATATGTATTTGGTCAACGATCATGAAAATATGATATTCGATAGTGAGGACGATCGCTGCTTACTTATCAAAGCGATGGGACCAGATGGGAGAATTCACGCTTTCATTCAGTGTCTCGATGTAGGAAATATCCATAATC
>JAMDEF010000052.1 GCA_023488305.1 Gammaproteobacteria bacterium
GGAATCTACAGCTGCCGTAATCAATGGAATATTGGATAAGGCCTCCCCGGATAAGCGTGGCACAGCAAAAGAAATAGTAAGGCAATTATTTCCAACAATTGAATGGGCACTGGAGGGGATGCACTATTCTGACGATTTTGCCAGTACTTGGTTAAGGGAAATGCGTGTTTGTTATCCAGCTAATTTCGACAAATATTTCCAATTTTCTATTCCAAGTGGAGAGCTTTCAAACTCAGACCTAATGGAAATGCTTGATCTTACTTCTGATTCTGAAAGATTTTCCGGATTCATCTTATCCCTTAGAGATCGTGGCATTCTAAAAAATGCACTTTCTCAGTTTGAATCATTTACTGATGAAGTTCCACTAGATAATGGGAGTGCCTACATTAAAGGTATTCTTGATGTCGGTGACAAAATCGACCATGAGTCAACTGGATTTACTTTTTTCAGTTCTAATACACATGCTGTAAGGCTTGTTACATGGTTCCTACGACGTATTGATGATTTGGAAGAAAGGGGAAAGCTTTTGCTTGACTGCTTCAAAGCTTCATGTGGACTATCGATAGTCGAATATATTTTGCAAGCAGATGAAAACCGCAGGGAAAAGTCCGAGCCTAACCAATTTCTCCGTGATGTCGAATTTGAACAGCTTAAAGCTGAGTTTGTTAAAAAGCTAGATGATATTTCTGTTAATTCTCCCAAAGAACTTCTCGCTCATGAACACTTGGTTTCCTTTTTGTACAGATGGAAGCGATGGGGGGATGAGTCTAAAGTCATAGGCTGGATAGAGCTTCAGACGCGTAGTGCTGAAGGTTGTGTAAATCTATTGAAAAGATTTGTAAGTAAGTCATCTTCTCAAACTGTGGGAGATTATGAAGTCAAAATTACTAGATATATCAAACTTGAGAATATTGAGGACTTTTTAGAAATTATTCCAATTCAAGAGAAAGTTAGTGAAATTGACCAAACAAATCTTGATCCCGAAGCTCAGGAAGCGCTAAAAGCTTTCCATGATGCACTGGAAAAGAGAGCAAGAGGGATAATTGATGATTGGTGATGAATAAATTAGATACTCTTCTTGGACATTTTTCTGCTTCGGTCCACAGGATATTTGGGGTCAGTGTAAAAACCACCAATTTTCGTTTTTTTGCACTTCCCCCTAAATTACTAAGCATTACTCAGATCACTGATCAAAAGTTTCAGAGTCAATTGATAGCAAGCCCCAAATTGATTTAATTGACTGGTCTAAGGCGTCATTTATGTTGTTGGCTCTGGATGTGGACGATGATCTTCTACCCATTTTTCATCCATGCGTGGATCCATTTCAGCTAAAACACTGCCAGATGCCGCCGGAACGGCAACATAGACATTCATATGGTCTTCTGGGATACGCTCGCTCTGTAATGAGTAATAACCTAAAGCCAAGGCAAACAACGCCAGCACAATAAAAAATGCGGTTGCTGAAAATCCCAGTACAAAACCTAAAAATAACGGTGCAATAAATGACCCGAAGCCATAGGAAAACAATAAGGTTCGGCTGATCTCAACCAGGTCTGTATTTTCATCAAACACATCATTGGCTCGTGCAACACTTAACGGGTAAATGCTGAACAAACTGGCACCTAATAAAAAGCCAACTGTATACAGCAACACCACACTATCACGCCAAATCAATGGCAAAACCAGCATCAGCAGAAAAACACCAGCACCGAAAAATCCAGACCAGGCCAGCATTTTCCGGCGTCCTATTCGGTCAGATAACATGCCCACCGGCATTTGCGCTATCAGCCCACCCAGAATGGTGATCGCCATAAACAGTGAGACCACCTTAGGCTGATCAAACACATTTAAAACATACAGCGGTAGCATGGTGTAAAACGCGCCAATGAACACCCCACCAATAAAACTCCCAACCAATGCCAGCGGGGCTATCGATAACAATTTTGGCATGCTGTAACGTTCAAAGGGTTTTAATACGGGTTGCGATACACGTGTTATTGCGACTAACACCAACGACCAGAGCACCAGAATTGAACCCAGAATGAATATCGTATTAGCTGACAGCTCCAGCATTAATAGCAATTGACCCAATGCCAACGCCAGGAAGAAGACGATGGTATAAATCGCGAGAATTTTGCCGCGGTCTTCAGTTGAGCTTTTTTCATTAAGCCAGCTTTCCAACACAATCAGCATGGCATAAAAGGCAAAACCTGATACCAAACGCAATGTGGCCCAAAACCAGGGATCAAACCACAAGGCGTGACCCAAAAATGCCATGACCATAATCGCAGAAAAAGCCGAAAAACTGCGAGCATGACCTACTGTAACAATGAGTTTTTGACTGAAAATGGCGGCTAACATCGCGCCCAGGAAAAAAGCGGAATTGATTAAGCCGATGATGCCCTCAGTGAGACCTTCCTGTTTCAGGAAGATGCCAATGAACGTCATCAATAAACCATAACCCGTTGCCAATAGTGAAATAGAGAAGAACAACGATGAAATTGGTAATAAGGCTCTTTTAAAAAACATGCGGGATCCTGAAACGAGAATAACTTGCTGTGTAGCACCATTCTAGTGCTTATTATTTTCAATACAAATTCAGGGAGGGTACAGCAAACTTGATTTGGGTGGATTATGTTCACCCGACAACTCAGAGAAAAGCATAACACTTAGCTTTCAAAGAGCCCAAAAGTGAATCAATTAAATAAAGTTATCGCTTATTTTTTATGCAGAAAACCCGGCAGTGATAACTGCCGGGTTGTTTAGGATATTAAAAGTCGAGCTGTGCACCAAGTTTGATGGTACGTGGTGCACCTTGGGCAATGCTTGAGCTGCCTGCAGAAGTTAGCCAATAGGCTTTATCTGTCAGGTTTTCAACATTTAACCGCAGTGTCAGTAGCTGTTTGTTGAGGTCAATTTCATAGCGTGCCCCCAAATCAAATAATGTTACCGAGCCGACATGCCATTGGTTAGCAGTATCCAATGGAACGCTGCTGGTGTATTGCGCGCCGCCGGTGAAGGTCAACTGGGTGTTGGGCACTTGGTATTCACTGTACAAACGGAACTGTTTGTCAGCGACGCCTTGTATCGGTTCGCCTTCCAGACTTGGATTGGTGGTTTTTCTGTTAGTCGCATCCAGCCACATTGCACTGGCCCCGACCAGCCATTGCTCAGTTATTTTGCCTCGGGTTGAAAGTTCAATTCCTTCGTAACGGGCTTCACCATCCTGGCTGAACACATCATTTCCGTCTGTGTAGGTAAGGCCTTTTTGTAGCTGGAATACAGCCATGTTGGCTGACCAGTTTTGATAATCAAGCTTGATACCGGTCTCGTATTGTTTGCTGATCAAAGGCTCGAACACTTCACCGGCATTTGATGCCGTGTTGGGCGCTATGCCACCTTGCTCAAGGGCTTCTACATAACTGGCGTAAATGGACATCCATTCAAGTGGCCGATAGATGGCTGCGAAGGACGGGGTGATTTCACTTTCTTTGTAATCACCATATTTATCTTCGAGACTGCCATAGCGTGCTCCGACAATGAAATCCCAGCTGTCGCCGACATTAAGCGTATCGGAGATAAACGCTTCTTTACGGGTGATTCTGGAATATTCATTAAAGCTGGCATCACTTTTATCAAGATGGCTAACGGGACGATCGAAGTCGACAGGTGAAGATAAATTACCCGAGCCCAGTGGAATCGACATGGTACCGATACCGGTACTATTTGATGAGATGGTACGGGTATGTGACAAACCGAATGCCATGTTATGCGTAACGGGACCCGTTTCGATAACACCACTCAACACATTCTGCGTTTGATAGCTTTTGAACAGATTGTTGTAATTGAAGAGCGTAGCAGAGTAGTTGCCATCGCCATCAACGTACAAAATGGGCATCAGCGGATTACGGTAGCTGGTTGAGTAGCGGTACGAAAGTTTGTTGTTCCAGTTATCGTTAACCTGCCAGATTAAATCACTGCCAGTGGTAATGTGTTCTGATTCATAACGCGTCCAATCCGGAGCAAGACTTTTATCACCGTCAATTGGACTGACGATATTGCTTACTGTGCGATCAGTGAATGAACCATCAGAGTTAGGAGAAATAGAAAAATAGCCACCGTAGCTTTTGCGCTCAGACACCAGTGCATCGACCTGCCAGGTCAAATCAGGTGTGATACGTAAGTCGAGTGCAACAGAAGCCGATTTACGGTAGGCCGCTCCGTCATCGACATACGTGTCACCGGCCTCACTGACCACATTAACGCGGTAACCAAACACTTGCTCAGGACCTACGCGACCACCGACATCCCCGTGTACCATCAACAGACCACTGTCCATCAGTTGCGTGGAAACGCTGGCCTTGAATTCATCAGTTGGCCGTTTGAGTACGTAATTGATGATGCCGCCGGGAGCAGCAAAACCATAAAGGAAACCACCTGCGCCTTTTAAAATCTCAACTCGCTCAAGATGTTCAAGAGGAAGATCTTTGGCACGGCTGCGAAAATTCATACCGTCGAGTTTCTGTCCGGTATCAAAGTCCGTACTGATGCCACGAATCGAAAAAGCATTATTTTCTGTGAGCAGATTATTGCCAGAGAGACTGATTGCCGCATCAAATTTGGTTAACTCACCTAGGGAGCGTGCCTGTAAATTGGCAATATAGTTTTCGGAGTAGGTTTCAATGGTAAACGGCGTATTCTGCTTGGACATATTTCCCAGAGCACCGGCAAACGCATCGCCAACTCGATACGCATTGGCGGCAGAGCCATCCATCCCCAAGCCTTGAACTTGCAGAGTCGATAAGGTGACACTTTGTCCATCCTGACTGGCTTGTTCATGCAAAGCATAACTATTGTCACCCTGAGCCACGGCCACCAGATCGCTTCCATTAAGGACCTGGCTAAGGGCATTTTCAATGGTATAGCTGCCCTGCAAACCCGTACTGTTCTTGCCACTGGCTAATTCAGATGCACCAACCAGATATATTCCGGCTTGGGCAGATAAGCGGGCCAGTACCTGACTGAGCGATCCGGCAGGGATATTAAATTGTTGCGTGGCTTGAGCCACAGACCGAGTTGTTTCTGCCTGAGCTGCAGGCAGCCAAGCCAGTGCACCCATGCTGGAAGCAGCAATAATATGTATAGAAAGCGCCAGCGGCTTAAACCGATTTTTACCTGGTTGCTTGGGACGGTGTTTTACCATTGTGTTACCTCATCTCGTTTAATGTTGATACCGATATAAACGGATGAGGGTGTGAAACCCGGAACCATTATTTGTATAGAAAACTGAAATAATCACAACATACTGATTAAATTGATGATTTAACTACGAAGTGGCTCTACCTTAATCCACCCCGGAAAAACCTGACGAACCTGTATCGGCAAGACTGTGGTCAGCATTGCCAAAGTACGGTTGGTATCACGGAGTGGGAAACTGCCATAGACTTTCAGTTGAGCAACGTCCTCTGAGATATTGATGTAGCCGTATTGATAGCGGTTGAGTTCGGCAATCAGGTCTTCAAGCGTCATATCTTCTGCTACTAACAGTCCTTGTCGCCAAGCTTGTCGGGCTGTTATGGCGTGTTGTTTTGGCATTATCTGATTGGTATTAAAACGGGTTGTTTCGCCAGCACGAATTTCTGCCTGCTGAGCACTATTGGTTTGAACAGATACCGCGCCTTCATAGACGGCTAGTTCAATATTTTCTTGCAGGTTCATTACATTAAATTGAGTACCCAGCGCGGTTAATCTTCCGTGTGAGGTATCCACCACAAATGAGCGGCTGAGATCTTTTGCCGTTTCAATATAGATTTCGCCATGCAGTAACTGAATACGTCTGTGCTGAGTTGTGTAATCAACATTGATGGCAGTAGCAGTGTTCAACCAGATTTGGCTGTCATCGGACAGCGTGATATTTGTTTGTTGGCCGACACCGGTGTGATAGTCAGCGGCTAATGCCATGACGCTGTCAGGAAGCCATTTTCTATTCCAGCTAAGCTGGCCGACTAAACCTATCCCGGCAATGCTGAGTATGCCGCTAAGAACACGACGTCGTTGGCGGAGTCTTTGATTGGCAGTGAATAGATTATCCGCCGTGGTTTGTGGATCGGGTGTTTGTTGCAAGGCTTCAAAACTGTGGCTGATTTTTTCAACGTATTGCCAGGCCTTTTTATTTTCAGGCTTGGCATCCAGCCATTTATGCCAAGCTATTTTGTTTGCCTGACTGGCTTGTCCATCCCGAAGCAGGGCAAACCATTCGGCAGCTTGTTCGAGTGTTTGATGAGAAGGCTCAGCCATAGTTACATTTCTGGCTCGGAAATAAGCTCACGGGAGGTATGCGATGCCTGCAGTTTCAGACAGGCCAACATGGCCTTGGCAACATATTTACGCACCATGCGATCCGACACGCCTAATTGGATTGCGGTTTCAGCATCGGTCATCTGGCAGACCACCGCTAACAGAAATGCTTTGGCGACTTTGGCGGGTAACTCGCTCAACATCAGGTTGATTTCTTCTAATGCTTCTAGCACTGCCGCCTGTCTTTCAGCGGATGGTGCCGTTTCTTCGGGATAGCTGGAAAGGGTGTCGTGCCAGGCTTTTTCAATTTCCTTTCGACGCCAATGATCAATACAGAGGTTTTTGGCGGTAGTGCACAAATAACTACGGGCATGTTCACTGCTTGAAAATTGACGTGAGGAGCGCAAACCAAGCAGGCGGAGAAAGGTATCCTGCGTCAAATCAGCGGCTTCTGCGCTATTTCCTAACCTTTGATATAACCAGGATTTCAGCCAATTATGATGTTCGCTATACAGCACCTGCACATTAAAGTTACTGACAGATTGGGCACTGCTCACGAAAGACTCCTGAATGTTATTTGATAATGAGAATTAATCGCATTTTAGTGGTTAAAGTTAATCCTGGCAACAGAGCATGGTAAGGGAACGTTTGACTATCACCTGTTTTGAGCAGCAAGTTAATGTGCTATAAATCCGTCATCATAAATTCTGATGGGGGTAAGGCAGATGAAAATGAATTTATCTCGGTTTACTCTCCCTGTTAAAAACTTTATTAAGAAACCGCTGGTGGCTGCCGGAATTGGTTTTATGGTGTCGGTACCTGCCGAAAATGCTTACGAGTCGACCATGGCACTGATGTTTCCTGATTTATTCGATATGAGCGTTCAGGAGGTTGTCGATATTCAGCAGGTGCAATTCGATGCATTGGAAAACTCTATTCAGCAGTTATCTAAACTGACCGTCGGAAATTCGGAAGCTCAGACGGTTATCAGCCAGCTAAGTCAGAATCTTAATCAGGCGATGCAAGCCAATCAAACATTGACCAGCAAACTGGAAACGGTTGCATATGATCGAGAAGTACTTCGTAAAGAATTGTTGAATAAAAAAGGCGGGGATTTGATTCCGACGATCGCATTGCCTGAATACCAAACTATCTATTATCCCGATCTGGGTGTGCTGGCATTGAGAGATTATTATGCAACCAGTCGAAGCATTATCTTTACCATTAACGATCAAACAAGACGTTTAAATGTTGGTGATAGCATCAAAATTGAACAAGATAATCAACTGTGCCGGCTGGTTTATCGAGGCATGCATGATGGTAAGCATGGTGTGGAGAAAATCTGTAATAAAGCGTGATGGTTTCTTAAGGAATTTTCTCAGGAAGTTCGGGTAAAACACCGTATTGCAGTGTTGGTTGAATGAGCAATATTTGAATCGTAAGACATATTTCAATCAAGTTAATCAAGGAGTTCGCCATGTGGACTAAACCAGAATATAACGATATGCGTTTTGGCTTTGAAGTGACTATGTATATTTGTAATCGATAACATCATGACGTCACTTAACGTTACAGACACACAAATAATGGGCTGGTTGTGGCATCCGATGAAATGCACTTGTCCGATCTGTAGTGCTTAATGCTATTCACTTATTGAAGATGAACATTCGCAATAAGAATTCTTGATACTCCAATCAGATTTGTTCAAATAAAAAAGCCGGTCATAGACCGGTTTTTTTATGGCCGAAAATTTTAAGAAAACCATGACATTTTATTGAAGAACTGCCATATCATGGCTTTGATTAGCTCGATAAAAACCAAACTAAACTGGTTTGTTAATGGTCATACAGGCATACTGCGATTCGGTTTTTAATTCATTTTTTGTTGGAGACAGCAGTGTTTAAAGTAAAGAAAATCATCTATATCCCCATCGCAATTCTGGTGATTGGACTCGGCGGTGCTCATGCTATTGCCAATAATCAGGCTAATCAAGCGGCTCAAGAATTAGTCGATGAATTGGTCTCTAAAATCAATGAAAATGGTGGCCAGGTTGAAGTCGGAGAGGTTGAAGCCAATCCTTACAACAAAAACATTTCAGTTAAAGATGTTTTGGTTACCGATGATTCTGGTCGTCAACATCAAATCGGCTTATTAACACTGAGTGAAATTGAACTCAATGAGCGTCAGGATTTCATTTATGCAATGAATATCTCAACCAAAGATGCGTTATTTACCGTCACTGGTGGCGATGGAACAGCAGAACAAGAACAATCGCTGGCAGATACCTTAAAAAGTTTAGGAATAAACAACGACAAGATTGGCCATGATCAACAATTGGCTTATCGATACAAACCTGCAGAACGTCAACTGAGTCTGAATTTACAGAATCAGTTTTACAACCCTGAGCTGACAAAAAGAGCGGCTGCAGAATTATTTTCGATGAATCTGCACACTGATTTCAGTCAGGTTCCAGATTTGGAAAGTCAGATGCAGCGTCTGAGAGACAATGCAGATATGACCACTGCTTCAGCTGAGTGGATGCAAACGGGTTTGATTAAAGCTTCTGTTGATTTTGAAGATCGTGGAGCGTGGCAGCCTTTAATTGAAGAGGGTGCTAAAAAAGCGGGCGTTACTCCAGCTGTTTTCAAAGAACAGTTAAAACAGCAAATGCTGCAACAGTTTTCAGCTATGCCAGCGATTGTTCTTGTTCTGCTGTTCCATCGCCACCAGTGACGGTAAATAACGCATCTTTGGTTGAGATATTCATTGCATAAATGAAATCCTGACGCTCATTGAGTTCAATTTCACTCAGTGT
>JAMDEF010000103.1 GCA_023488305.1 Gammaproteobacteria bacterium
TGGCAGATACGTACCTTTTGGTTTTGCCTTTTATGGGGCTTGATCGGTGCATTTTTAAGCGTTGTATTAATTGGCTATTTTATTTTGTTAGCTAACGGCCTCTGGGTCATTTATCGAATCGCAAAAGGCTGGATCAATGTAGCGGATAACAAACCTATGTATGGCAACTCGTAATCGCCAAATTCAGTAACCTTAAGGGATACGCCCAAACATGGACACTTTGTTTTAAATAAAACGTCGTTTTTCATGTTAGGCTTTGCAGTCTTTCTACCTTAACCTTATGTATTACTGGATTGTATGACCAAATATCTTGCTCTCTCGCTGCTGCTTTTCACTAGTGTTCCAAGCTTTGCTACACAAGTTTTCACCAACCCCTCTTTGAATGGTAATCCAACACCTGAAGGTGCCGATATTGCGTTATATGTATTGGATGCATCCAACGGCAAAGAACTATATTCAGAGCGTGCTGAGCAGTTTCAGCAACCTGCCAGCCTGCAAAAAATCATTACCGGTTTGGCAGCTCGTTTAGTGCTAGATAAAGATTTTCGTTTTGAAACCACCGTCGAAACAACAGACAGAGATGTCATTATCAATTTCAGTGGTGATCCTACCTTTACCCGCACTCATTTGCGTGCGTTGGTTGAAAAAATCAAACTCAAGCAAACCACTATTCCAGGAAATCTTTATTTGAATGGTGGCGCTTTTGATACTTCTGAACGTGCAGTCGGGGTGCCATGGGATATTCTGGGTGTATGTTACAGCGCGCCATCCAGCAGTATTACCATGAATGCTAATTGCATCTACGGAAAAATCGAAGGAACCACTGAAGCACCTGTCAAAGCGCTTAAAACTAGTGGCTCTCCTTATATAAACATCAGTGCCGGTGACATCATTATTCGACAAGGTCTGGAAAACCAGAATATCGATTGTGATCTGAAACTCACTGCAGATAACAACAATCGTTATTCGCTGGATGGTTGTGTTGCTTCTAATCGCTTACCCGTCAATTTTCATCTGGCAGTACAAAATACCACGCTGTATCTAAGTAAAGTTCTGCAGGAAGAACTGGACCGCGCCGGAATACAGTTAAACGGTAAAATCATGCGTAACGATAAAGCCACCGGTACGGTGATAGCGCTGCATCAATCTGAACCCTTGATGAAACTCATCGATATCATGATGAAGCGATCTGATAATTTGATTGCTGATAACCTGCTCAAAACGGTAGGTCGGGTTTATTACAAGCGTCCAGGCAGCTTTGAAAATGGGGCCGCAGCTGCCAAAGCGGTATTAAAAGAAAAAGCCAATATTGATTTATCACGCGCCATCATTATGGATGGTTCGGGATTGTCGCGTAACAATCGTGTGACGGCCAAACAGTTAGTCCAGGTTGTACAGTATATTTTTGGCAATAAAGAGCTGGGATTAATTGAAACTATGCCAGTATCAGGTCAATCAGGAACACTGCAATATCGTAGCAGTCTGGTCAACGCCCCATTGACCGGACAAGTTTCGGCAAAAACCGGTTCTATATACGGGGTTTACAATCTGGCCGGTAAAATCACAACCAAATCTGGTAAATCTCTGTATTTTGTTCAGTTATTGTCTAACTACCACCCAGCAAGTGATAACCGTAATGTGGCTCGCAAACCACTGAGAGATTTTGAACGCAGTTTCTATGAAAAGTTATACAACAACCATTGAGATCTAACGTCATTTTCTCGGACAATTAAGTGCATCATCATCGGCAGTTGGCCATAAAAACTGCTGATGATTGTTTCACATAGGATTAAACATATTAGTTTCATGAACCTACTCTGTGTGCCAATCGCAGTTATCATTGAAAACTCTGGCCTTTACGATGAAAAACAGCACTCTCAACAACCTGATCAGCGAACAGATCCAGCTGAACAATGAACGTGTTTTTGACGTTAAATGGCAAGGCTCACGTTTATGGGTAAAACAAGCTGAAGCCAGCAGCTCTACCATCTGGCATAGGTTTAGCGGGCTTATCGCCAAATTGACCGATAATCCATTATTCAAACCAACCGTCACTACCGATGGAAGGACTGCATTAACAGGTGAAGTTCAACGAATTAATTGGCTGAACAATGAAGGTGCATCAGTTCCCCAAATTATTGCTTCAGGTGAAAATTGGTTTGCCACAGCCGATCACGGCATAACTTTGCAGAAATTACTTAAACGCTCTGAACTGGACGAACAACAGCTGCAATATATTCTGCAACAAGCAGCGATTGCCCTGGCCAACTTACATAGGCTAAATGCATGGCATGGCCGTCCGGCGTTAAAAGACATACTGTGGGATGGAGACAAAATCACGCTGATTGATTTTGAAGAAAATCCGATAAATCACCTAACACCTGTTCAATGTATGAGCAGAGATGTGTTTCTGTTTATGCACAGCGTCATGCGTTTTTATGAAGTGGATAATCCGGTAATTTCTGCTGTCTGGAATAAATATTGTGATAATGCTGCAAACGAAATCAGTCAGTCTGCAATTAATTTAGCCAAAAGCATGCCCTGGTTATTTTGGCTTAGCAAACTTATTCAACCCATTGCTGGTAATGACGTACGTCAAACCTATAAAGCATTGTATTTCTTTAGAAAGATAGCCTGAGAAGGTAACACTGATGAATAAAAATAAGCGCCGAACAAAACGTTTGATATGGCTGTTTTTAGCATTGGTTTTATTGTTAAGCTGGGTTTCCTGGCACTTTCCTGACAACTCGCCATTAAGTGGTATTGAATCCGAATGGGATTTGACTCAATATCATCCGGTGGGTAAAACCATTCGTATCGAAGGCATTGACGATAACCTATCTGGTTTAACCTACCACCCGCCTTCCGGGCATTTATATGCAGTGACCAATAAACCCCGGCAGATCCATATTCTGACAAAAACTGGCGAATTAGTCAGAAGCATTAAGCTGGATGGTTTCCGCGATACCGAATCCATCGCTTATGGCTACGATAATTATTTTTTTATTGCTGAGGAACAACGTCAGAATCTGGTCAAAATCGAAGTGCCAGACCATGTAAACACGGTAAATTACTCTGATGCCACTATTTATCATATTGATGTTGGACACAATGATAACCATGGTCTTGAAGGGGTAGCCTGGTCACAGCAATTTGGTTTGTTTGCTGTACAGGAAAAACCACCGCTGATTATTTATCAACCAACTGAAAGCCACGACTTCTCAGATACGCTAAAAGCATTGAGCCAAGTTCGCTTGAACGTTCGGGATTTTGCTGGAATGGAAGTATTGCCAGGCAAAGTCGACAAATTGCTGATTTTAAGCGAGTCATCGGACAGCCTGCATGTTGTGGATATGCAAGGTAATGAACTATCACGCTTGAGTTTACGTAGCGATCCGTTTGGTTTGCTTGGCTGGTTTTGGCAACCTGAAGGTGTTGCAGTAGATGATGAGGGTGTTATTTATATTGTCGGAGAAGCAAATCAGTTTCTTGCACTCAAGCGGCAGTAATCAAATCCCCCGACTTTAAAATTCTTTATAAAGTCGGGGGCTGATTTATTTTTTGCTTACCAGGCTGATTCGCCAGTTTCTGGATCATACATTTCATGATGGATCTTATTGCGGTTAGCAATCAACTCATCAATTGTCGGTGAACCTGACATAGCGCGTTTGATCGCTAATTTCATGGCTTCATAGTTGGTACGGTATAAATCTTTGCGATCCACATCCGGATTGGCCGCTGCATCTGGTGAGATCCAGATCATTGCTACGATACATAAATCATCAGCATGTTCTTTCGGTATTACACCTTCAATCACGCTATCCAATACCGCATCAGCAACTGCTGATTGGACTGGCCCGCCAAATAATGCAACATAACTGCCTGATTTAATTGTGACCTTTGGCACAATCATGGTGGCAGGTTTTACTTGTTGATTGGTGGCACGGATAGCAAACATGCGGGTGTGGCCTTCTGTTTGGCCCATTAAGTTGGCAAATGCCTGGCCAGCAGGCCCTTTGGTGCTGCCAATTAAGATTTCTGGCATTGCATCGGTACCTTGATCTTCACTGGCAAATACAGTGGCTTCAGCGGTTCTAAACCAAACGGGTTCTGACATAGTTAAACTCCAAATAATTACAAGAAAAAACGTGCCATTCTATGTTGATGGTATCTTTGCCCGCAAGCAATTATCCAAAAGGTGTATTTGCCTTATCAACCAGCTCTATATTCTATTTAAGATATATTTCTTTAAGAATGACAATAGAGATAAAAAAGCCTCTTAATCATTAGCCTTTATCGAATACAATTATTTTGTTCATACGCAAATAGCGTATTGCCAGATGTAAAGCATACGCTTAATTAGCAGAATTCTTGTCTGATACGCTTTAAGACTCTTTAAAAGTATTACAACGCGTGATATCGCCGGTTTCAAATCCAGTCGTAAACCACTGCATACGTTGTTGTGAACTACCGTGGGTAAATGAATCAGGGCTGATATGTCCTTGTGCTTGCTTTTGCAAAGTATCATCGCCTATTGCACTGGCGGCCCGAAGTCCCTCTTCGATATCTCCTGTTTCCAATAACTGACGTTTATCGTTGGCATGATTAGCCCAGATCCCGGCAAAACAGTCTGCTTGAAGCTCTTGTTTAACGGAAAGTTTGTTGCCATCAACTGCGTTTAATTTACTTCGTGCAGCGTGAACTTCAGCCGATATTCCCATCAAGGTTTGAATATGGTGTCCTACCTCATGGGCGATGACATAAGCCTGAGCAAAATCTCCCGGTGCTGCAAACCGATTGGCAAGTTCGTCAAAAAAATTCAAATCGAGATAAATCTGTTGATCGCCAGGACAATAAAACGGACCAACCGCCGATTGCGCGGTACCACAGGCTGATCGAACAACGCCACGATACAACACTAAGCGTGGTTCTTGATATCGCTGACCGTTCTCTTCAAATATTGTGCTCCAGGTCTGCTCCGTATCGGCTAATACGACAGACACAAACTCAACTAATTGCTTTTCTTCCGGTGATTCATTTAATGCAGTTGTGGTAACAGTGGTGGGAGGATTGCCACCTAATCCAAGCGCATACAACATACTGCCAAGACTTCCGGTAAAAATGCCATAGGCCAACACACCGGCAAGCAACAGCAATGTCCCTTTAAAGCCAAGGAAGCGAAACAGCAGAGGTAATAATCTTAAGCCGCCCCCCATTCCTCCTGCTGCTGAAGGACGCATTGAGCGTCTATCTTCAATATTGCTGCTTTTCGGTCTACCTTTCCAGCGCATAGGTGATTCCTTTAATAGCGAGTGAAATAGCCTTGGATACTGACGTGTTTTCAGTTATTACTGGTGGGATAGCATAATCTTATTTCAGCATTTTTAACGAATAATAAAAGCTTTCTTTGTTAAAACGCTTTATCACTTTTCACGTTGTATTCACCCAATGAATCGTATTGTCTCATGCTGAATTTGGAGAATATGTGTAATGAATGAAAACAAACCCGAGCAAACCGAAAAGAAAAACGTCGATATCCAGCGTTTACCCTGTCGAGGCTGTACAAAAAACTGTAAAAACTATGTGTTTTGTGATGGTAAGCCTTGGCGACCACAGTCTGCCGCTGCAAAGGGTATAAAAATCCATTAAAAAACCCAATAAACCATAACGGTTTATTGGGCCAGTCTGCATAACCTTATCAAGTAAAGCGACTAGATGAATAAATCAATACTGTTGGCCAATACCTTGTTCAGTAGCTTCATCTAAGCCAGTTTCATCGCTATCAGTATTGTTTTCATTAAGCTGGTCCCCTTCTCGATTACGATTTATTTCATCAGTAGGTTCCGGGTTTTGCACAGCTCGTCCATCATCATAGGGGTTTTCACTCCATTCGGGATTAACGTCCTGTCCTACTTGATTATCTTGCTCATCCGAACATCCTGACAACACAGCAGATGTCAAAGCAAGGGTGGCGGTAAACATTATTGTTTTGAACATGGTTACTCCTTAATAAATTATTTAAAACAAGGTCCAGAACGTCGAATACAAAAATTTAAAGACCTGTTTCAGCTTGTGATTTCTCATTACATCAAGGCATGCTCAATGCCGACATTGTTCTGTCAGACCATTAAGTGAAATCAATTTACTAGCGTAATGATTAATACCATTCCAGCAATCCCTATGCCATGCAGCGGGATGTGAGCTTATAAGGCTTTCTCAGCTGAATTGAACAGAAACTTGGGACATGACGAAATAGCATCTACCTATAAATATTTCTTTCGTTGCAGTAATTTTTACCGATATTCGAGTTTTGTATATCCCGTTACCCCCTTAACAACTCTTCAACATTAAGGCGCTTAAAGGCTTTAACAATGATTTGTATTGATGGGTACAGTAATTGCAGATAAGAGAACAACTGCCCCAGGACATAGGAAGAAAAAAATGACTGACACAAAAATGAAACATAGCGATGCCATAACCTTCTTGAAAAAAGAACACCGCGAGGTTGAAGAGGCATTCGCCCAATATGAAGAGTTGGGTCCAAAAGCTTACGTTGGGAAAAAGAAACTGGCTGATAAAATTTGTGCCGAGCTGATAGTGCATACGCAGTTAGAAGAGGAAATTATTTATCCGGCGTTTCTTGAAAAAATCTCTGGTGAAAAAGATCTGATTGACGAAGCTAAAGTTGAACATGATGACGCCAAAACGCTGATTGAGGAAATTCAACAAATGCAGGCCGATGAAGAATTGTTCGACGCGAAAGTTAAAGTGCTCTCTGAATATATTGAGCATCATGTCGAGGAAGAAGAAAAAGAAATGTTTCCGTTGATGAAAAAAAGTAGTCTGGATTTATTATTGCTCGGTGAAAAGCTTACTGAGCGTAAACAGCAGCTAAGACGTTCATAAACGTCTGACAACCGCTGCACTATTAAAGAAAAGAGTGGTGATTTATGGATACCAGTCATGTAAAAAAAGCCTCAACGGAATGGGCTTCCCTCAAAAAAGAAGCGACCATTTTTCCAATATATTCCATGCGTAAAGCTTGGGATGTATTGGAAAAGGAGATTTACGGTTTATCTTCAGGAGCGACTAAAACTACCAATACCGATTCGATTATGCGAGGCAAAATCGAATTAGGCAAAATCACCGTTCTGGATCCCAGATTGGGAAATTTGATTCATAGTCTGGAATATACCAGACTGAGTATTGAGACTATTCAATCCCCTCCGGTTTCGATGATTCTTGAATATATTCAAGCCTGTGAGCGAGTACATTGGATAATTGATAATTATCGGAAACTCGCCAGTTGATTTCCTATGATGTTAATAAAAAAGGGATTTTTTTATGGCAAAACTAGTTAAATGCAAAACCTGTGAATATCAAGTGGCCCGCACAGCCAAAGTTTGTGTTCAATGCTATACCAAAAATCCCGGTCTAACAGCCACAGATCATCTTATCCACAGCATAAGTGTTGTCACTTTGCTGGTGGCGATGATGTTATTTTACAAGATTAGTTTTAATGAACAGCTGATTCAAATAGCTGATGTAGAGGCCGCAGGTTTTGAAAAACATTATCAACGACAAACATTAATCCATAATGCTCAAGATGGTTGGGTCGGACGATGGAATAGTGAACATATTGAGTTGTATCAATTTGCCAATATCAGGGCTGTTGATTTGGAATTCTTTTCCAAGCATGCCGCACCAGATAATGTATTTGGCTGGACTGATGCCTGTATTCATAAAAACATCATCTTGTTAAGCGAAGGACGTAATGCCTGTCAAATCCTTAAACAGTTATAAATCATCAAATAACATTATCTTACTAATTAGTCTGCTACGGGCGGAGAAGTAGAATCAAGATCATCTTCAATCTCTTCTGGCAAACGGATATTGGATGGTGATTCCTGCTCTTTCTTTTCAGCCGCTGATTCTTCTGGAACTAGCTTTTTATTTTCTTCAGCTTCAGCCCCTATTACACCTTGTGTTACCCGTCCTCGACGCTGCACACTATCCGTAATATTCTCACTTTCCGCTTCCCTATCTGACGTCACAGAACTTGGATTATCACGCTGCTGTTGGGTTACATTTTTCTCTTTATCCTGGGCGAGTAGCGATGTACTCATAAAACCGGATGCTATCAGAATGGCAAAACACGATTGCTTTAACATTTTATTCTCCTCGTATTGTTAATCTCACGGGATTAGTAACTGCTCCGTGTATTTCTTTGGGCATAACAACTTCTGTTACAAATGTTTGAGAAGCAATGTGTATGTTGAAAAGAAATTATTATCTAGAAGTTTTACGTCGTAGAAGTATGGATGGAGCTGTGAATATTGGTGCAATCTGAAAAGTTAGAAATGGAAACGCAACGTATATCATCCTTGATTGATTTTCTAACAGACACTGAGAAATCGGCCAGAAAATTTTTCTTCCTTAAAAGAACGTTACGCTTCCATAAACTCTAATCAATTTATAAAACTTATTTGATTACTGGCCTTGTTCTCTCGCAGGATCACCTTCGCCCATTTTGTGAGCTGGATGTTCTGCGTTGCCATCTTTAGATTTATTTTTGTCGTATGCTTTTTTATCAGGTGTTACTTTTTTTCCATCTCTATCGACATTGTCATAGGTTTGGGTTTCACCTTGTGCATCATGTTTGTCATGATCCCCTGCCAAAACAGGTGTCGCAATAAAAGCTGTAGCTAGTGCAGTTGAAAGAAATAGTTGTTTAAACATTTCATTCTCCTCGTTTATTTTTCGGCATTATGATTTAGCTAATAGAAAATCTTTCAAAGAAAGTGCCGAAGAT
>JAMDEF010000166.1 GCA_023488305.1 Gammaproteobacteria bacterium
CGAGATCGTTATTGCCAAACGCATATCTAGCAGACGTAAATTATCTGTATCCGGAACGGCCTCATGCAGTTGCGGATATTGCAATAAGATCATCACGGCCATACGCACAGGGGTCATATTGGCCATGGCATTTTGTTTAACGTTTTTAGCTCGTGTTGGCGCTGCTGGTTTTTCCAGATGTTTGTTTAACGTAGCCATATTGGTTTTGGCATGGCCTGCCAGCTGCTGCTCCAGCATATCGCGATACAATCCCGCAGGGATATGCCGTAGGTAGGGTTTGGCAATTTCTACTAACCTTGCTCGGCCATCCATCGATTGACTGTCTACTCGGGAAAGTAGTGTGGCAAAGAAGAATTCGGAATAACTTTGTGCCTGATTCACTAACTGCTGAAACGCCTCAGCACCCTGCTCTCTGACCATGGTGTCAGGATCCTGACCTTCCGGCAGAAACATAAATTTTAATTCGAAGTTGCCACCCAGAATCGGCATCGCATTCTCAGCTGCTCGCCAGGCCGCTTCTTTGCCGGCTCGATCGCCATCAAAACAAAAAACAATTTCCGGCGCACTACGCGTCAATAGTCGCAAATGTTCGGATGTTGTAGCCGTTCCCAATGTTGCCACAGCATTGTTAATTCCAAACTGCGCCAAGGCGATCACATCCATATATCCTTCGACTATCAGGATCTTTTCCAATCGGCGATTAGCTTTACGGGCCTGATATAAGCCATATAGTTCCTGGCCTTTATGAAAAATGGGCGTTTCTGGTGAGTTCAGATATTTTGGCGTGCCATCAGCATCTATAACGCGTCCACCAAAGGCGATAACGCGGCCACGACGGTCACGAATAGGAAACATCAAACGATCACGAAAACGATCGTAGGTACGCCCCTTGTCATTTTTAATCAGCATTCCAGCTTCGAACAGTTGATCCTGGGTTTGCTGATTATTGCCAAAAGTGCGTAAAACGTTGTCCCAACCGTCCGGTGCCATACCAATATCAAAAGCTGCTACGGTTTCGGGACTGAGACCACGTTGTTGAATATAGTCCTGAAAGGGTTGGCGCTGAGCATGGTTTTGTAGTTGATGCACGTAATAACGACTGACCTTATCCATCAGGTCGTAAAGATTTTGTCTGGCAGGAGTCAGGGAAGCTTGTTGTGTTACCGGTACCTGCATACCAACGGTATCAGCCAATTCCTGAATAGCTTCAGGAAAGCTGAGCTGATCGTACTCCATCATGAAGCCGATCGCCGTTCCATGCGCACCACAGCCAAAACAATGATAAAACTGTTTATCAGGGCTGACAGTAAATGAAGGGGTTTTCTCGTTGTGAAAAGGACAACAGGCGTGAAGATTTTTACCGGCTTTTTTCAGCGGTACACGCGCATCGATAATATCAACGATATCGACTCGTGAGAGCAATTCGTCAATAAACTGTGGAGGGATTTGTCCGGCCATAAATCAATTATGGCCGAAGTCTGTCTTGAATGTTAACCACGTCTGAAAAAAGACCTGGTAATGCTTGCTTAGGAACTGAGCGCGGCCTTGACTTGGCTGCTTACCGCGCCCATGTCAGCGCGTCCCTGAACTTTTGGACGCAATACATTCATCACCGCACCCATATCTTTCTGACTGCTAGCACCTGTCTCTTTAATTGCATCAGCAATCGCTGTCTGCAATTCTGCTTCCCTCAAAGCTGTTGGCAAAAACTCTTCGATAATGGCCAATTCAGCTTTTTCGATGACCGCCAAGTCATCACGGCCAGCCTGCTCAAATTGCGACAAGGCATCTTTACGCTGCTTAGTCATTTTGGTCAGCACAACGATGATGTCATCGTCTGACATATCTTGGCGATTATCGACTTCAACTTGCTTGATGGCAGCTGTGATTTGGCGCAATGTTCCAAGACGATCTCTGTCTTTGGCGCGCATTGCGTCTTTTACGCTATCTTGAATTCGAGTTTTAAGCGGACTGGCTTCTTGAGGCATTAGAATGAGATTCTAATCAGCAATTAGTACATGCGAACGCGGCTAGCGTTTTCACGAGACAGTTTCTTTTGGTGACGTTTAACAGCAGCAGCTGCAGCACGTTTACGAACCGTAGTTGGTTTTTCATAAGCCTCGCGAGCGCGAGCTTCAGCAACCGTACCGGCTTTTTCACAAGCACGTTTGAAACGACGTAAAGCTACGTCAAATGGTTCGTTTTCTTTAACCTTAACAGATGGCATTCAATACATTCCTAAACAGACAATGACGGAAAAGCCCTTAATTGTACGAGATCTATTTCGGAAAGAAAATACTAAATGCTAATTAGTTGGATGAGACCACTCCCAGCAAGGCATAATAATCGGCATTAATTTAATGCAGTCAGAATAAATTTATGCGTGTTTTAGGAATTGAATCATCTTGCGATGAAACCGGTATTGCACTCTATGATACTGAAAAAGGCCTGTTAGCTCACGCACTTTTCAGTCAGATAGAGATGCATGCTGAATACGGTGGCGTGGTGCCGGAACTGGCATCCCGCGACCATATTCAGAAGGCATTGCCATTAATGCAACAGGTTTTGGATGAAGCGGGTCTGCAACGTAAAGATATTGATGCGGTGGCTTACACAGCCGGTCCCGGCCTGGTAGGCGCTTTACTGGTGGGCGCCGCAATTGGCCGTAGTCTGGCCTGGGCGCTTAACATTCCAGCCTTGCCCATCAATCACATGGAAGGGCACCTTTTATCGCCGTTACTTGAAGCCAATCCACCAGCATTTCCATTTGTATCTTTATTGATTTCGGGCGGCCATACCTTACTGGTTGATGTTAAGGGCGTTGGTGAATACCAATTAATGGGTGAATCCATTGATGATGCGGTAGGTGAAGCGTTTGATAAAACAGCCAAAATGCTCGGGCTGGGTTATCCGGGTGGCCCGGCTTTAGCTGCTTTAGCGGAAAAAGGACAAGAGGGCGCCCATATCTTTCCCAGACCGATGACCAATCGTCCGGGATTGGAGTTCAGTTTCAGTGGTTTGAAAACCTTTGCTTTAAACACCTGGCATAACAGCGAGCAAAGTGAACAGGCCAAAGCCGATATTGCTTTGGCATTTCAAACAGCGGCGGTGGAAACCTTGGTGATTAAATGTCGCCGTGCATTAAAACAGAGTGGTCATAAGCGTTTGGTAGTGGCCGGTGGCGTCAGTGCCAATAAATCTTTACGCGCGGCTTTAGATGCATTACCAAAAGTGCAAGTTTATTACCCACAATTACAATTCTGTAGCGATAACGGAGCGATGATTGCGTTTGCCGGAGCGATGCGGCAACAAGCGATGACACTTGAAGCCGAAGCTACGTTTAATGTGCGTTCGCGTTGGCCTTTAGACGAATTAACGGCCCCTGTCTCAGCCTGATTTTTTCTCTTCACCTGCCATTAAGCGCTGGATATTTCCGCGATGTCGCCACAGCAGCAGTATGGCAATGACCAAAATAATCCAGCGGGCAAATGCTGTATCAATCAACCAGATCGCATAAACCGGAGTCAGGGCAGCGGCCGTAATGGCTGATAATGACGAAATCCTGCTAATCACAAACACCGCAATCCAAGTCAATAAGGCTGCACCAGCCAATGCAGGTGATAGCGCCAAAAACGCGCCCAATGCCGTTGCGACACCTTTGCCGCCTTTAAACTGGAAAAATATAGGGTACAAGTGCCCAAGAAATGCGAAGAAAGCGATTAAGGTCAGGATATTGATATCAAAACCTAACATCCGTCCGATTAACACTGGAATGACGCCTTTTAAAACATCGATCAGTAATACTAATGCTGCGAGCTTTTTACTACCCATACGCAGAACATTGGTCGCTCCAGGATTACCTGAGCCTTGAGTTCTGGGATCGGGTAATCCTGCAACCTTACAAAGAATTACAGCGCTCGACAATGAGCCAATAAGGTAAGCGCCAAGTAATGCAAGCAGGGCGATGGCAGTTATTTCAGGCATGTTATGATGCGACCTTTTAAGAAGTAGCGGTATTATTCAGTACCGCTAGTATTTTTGCCAACACTGAAGCGACATCATGGATAAAATTTTTCTTAATGATCTCAAAGTAGACACCATTATTGGTATTTATGATTGGGAGCGTGAAACTCTGCAAACATTGCGTTTTGATTTGGAAATGGACTGGGATATCCGCCAGGCGGCTATATCAGATGATATTTCGAATACCTTGGATTATGGTGCTGTAGCCAATATTTTAGTCGAATTTGTCACCAACAGCCGTTATCTGCTGATAGAAACTCTCGCTGAAGAATTAGCACAACTATTATTGAAAACCTTTGCTATTCCAAAGCTCAAATTGACCTTGACCAAACCGGTCAAATTACATGGTCAGAATTATGCACAAATTGTTATCGAGCGTTCTAACGGATGAGGCAACGGCAAGGCTATCTGCTTGGACTAGGCTCTAATATTAGTCCGCAAGATAATATGGCTGCCATGGTGACTGCCTTAGTGAGAGAATTTGGTGAACTTGATATCAGCCGCGTTTTGAAAATCCCTCCAGTCGGAATGAATAGCTATCGCGATTTCTTAAATACGATAATTTTTGTTGAAACCGATTTGCTCCAAAGTGAACTTAAGGCGTTTTGCAATCAAATAGAAACCCAGTTAGGTCGGGATCGTGACGATCCATTAAGCAAAACCAAAGATCGACCTGCCGATATCGATATTCTCTGCTCACTCAAATTGCCTGCCGAAGCTGAAATTTCCGTGAGCAGTGTGACTGACGAGTATTTTCTTTATCCAATCATTCGTGAGTTATTAGGTTATTTGACTGAAACTGCCGAAGTAACACCACCTGAAGGCGTTTTAATCAAAACATCACACCTAAGCTTTGGAAAGACGGCGACCACCATCTACTGGAATGGTAGCGCCAGTAATAAAGGGATTCTCTAGCAAGCTTTTGATGGCGAGATAAACTGGCTCAGCACCACCTTCTCGGCCCAAAGGCGTTTCCGCCAGCATCTTCTGTCTAACTTCATCGCTATGTGATTCGGTAAATAATACTGGGCCCGGCGCTACTGAATTTACCTTGATATTTGGCGCAAATTTTTTGGCTAGAACCAGTGTCAGATTATGCAATCCCGCTTTAGTGGTGCCATAGATATCAAACCTTGGGGTTGGATTTTCAACGTTAATATCCGTGATGTGAATAATATCGGCCGGATCATCTCCTGGGCCTTTTAAAGTCGCAGATAACGCCTGATTGATAAGAAACGGGGCTAACATGTGCACGGTAAAAAAGTGCTGATATTGTTCAGCAGCTTGGTTTAGATCTTCTGCGGTCGGAGTAAAAGCTGACGCATTGTGCACAATGCCTCGATAGCATTGGCTTAACTCCTGTAATTGCTCAATAAACACCAGAATGCTACTGGTATCCTGCAGGTCGGCCTGAATAGTCTGTATGCCTGATTGCCTTAGTTTTTGGACATCATCGGTTTCAGTACGGTAATGTGCCAATACTTCATAACCATCCTGATGCAGCCTGGAGGCAATATGAAATCCAACCCGCCGTCCGGCACCTGTTACTAAAATGGGATTATCCACTGAAATTTCCGACTAAATGAAACACATCGCCAAGTTACCTGCACCTGACCCCATAGCGCAACAACATAGCGATCAGCTATTGCAGCTGATTTTTCAGACCATTGAAGATCACAATGGTTGGCTGAGCTTTGCTGAATTTATGCAAATGGCTTTATACAAGCCTGGGCTGGGTTATTACAGCAATGGTTTGAGCAAAATTGGTGAAGCAGGGGATTTTATAACCGCCCCAGAAATCAGTCCGTTGTTTTCAAAAGCTCTGGGCAATCATATTGCTGATGTACTTAAGCAAATACCTGAAGCAGATTGCCTGGAATTTGGTGCAGGGAGCGGGCAGATGGCCGTCGATCTATTGTTATATCTGGCTGAAATTAATAGTTTACCAAAGCATTATTATATTATTGAAGCAAGTGCCCACTTATGCGAAACACAGCGCCATAAAATAAAAGAAAATTTAGGCGAGTTACAAAACTTAGTCATATGGCTGGATCAACTACCTACTGAATTTAATGGCGTGATCGTTGCCAATGAGGTATGTGATGCGATGCCGGTGCATCGGGTACAGTTCGAAAAAGATCTGCTTTTAGAAGTAGGGGTGAGTTTTCATAACGGAGAGCTTGCATGGCAGACTCAGCCTATAACCAATCCCCAATTAAAAGCTCACTGTGAAGAAATTCAGTCACAGCTTGAGCTGTTTCCATATCAGACCGAAATTGCCTTACAGGCGCCAGCATGGCTTAGCACCATTGCCAATCTGCTTAAACAGGGTGCTATTTATTTAATTGATTATGGCTATGAAGCCAAAGATTATTTTCATCCATTACGTCATCAAGGCATGTTGCGCTGTCATTACCGCCATCAGGCACATGATGATCCGCTGGTTTTAGTGGGTTTACAGGATATTACTACGCATGTGGATTTCACTGCTCTGGCTGAAACAGCCCATGCTAAAGGACTGCAGGTAGAAGGTTATCAAAGACAAAGCGATTTTCTTCTGGCTGGCGGTATTCTTAATCTTAGTCAAGATAATGCAAATCAAGCCTTTCAGCAGATGCAGCAATCTGCCGCATTAAAGCGCTTATTGTTACCTGACCAGATGGGAGAGCTCTTTAAAGTCTTAAGTCTTTCAAAACATGTCACGTTGCTGCGGTCAAAACCTGGGGATCTACGTCATCGCCTTTAGGCGCAATATCGCCATTAAAAAAGGCGCCGAAGCGCCTTTTTTATAAATAAAACAATTTTTATTGCTTATCTTCAAGCTGCTGTTTGAGCTGCTCAAGCTGCTCTGACATTTCAAACAGAACTTCTTTGATGTTTGCCACATCGTCAGTCAGGTTATCTGTTTGGCGTTTAGTTCTGGCAATTTCTTCACGCATTTCAGGTGTTAATGCTCCGGTATCCTGACCTTTACGTTCGGCAGCAGTTGCCAATACTGTCGGAATATCGATAACTAACCAGTCAGAACGCTCTGACCCATCTACTTCGTAATACGATTGGCCATTATCCAATGCAACACGGGTAGCAGGTCTGGAATCACTTCTGCGGCTGCCGGGCATCAATGGATTAACACGACGATCAATTTCCTGACCGGTAATTTGATCTTTATCGCGGTATTCTTGATGTACCAAACCAAAGATGATATTCAGACGACCATTACTATCAATAAAAACCCGACCACTATTGGTTTTACGCTCTGCCGCGATTGCGCCGGCATGGACACCTAAAGTGACAAAGGTAATATCTTCATTCGGTTGAGCGCGACTTAAGCCTTGGGCCAATGTTGAACTCAAGATCTGTAATTCACCTGGCGAGAACAAAGGTACCTGTTGTGTTCTCAATAACACGCGCTGATTCACATACATCGAAGACAGAATTTCACGCATTTCATCTGAATTTATTGGTAATGGATGCTGATTCGTTCCAGGTTGGTCGCGTTCAACCAAACGCACATATTGCAGATTTGATTCCCATAGTTTCGGACCACTTTGTGACATGACGACTTCATTATCATTGGATGATTTTTTACTGAAGGGGTTGCCACAGGCAGACAAGCCGACAGTCATTGCCATACTGAGTGCAATGATGCTGCTGTATTTCACAATGCCTTGCATATAAATTTCCTCAATTAATTCGTATCACGTTTATCCGACTACCGGAGACTCTGCTTTTTGTTCACGACATAATAATGCCTGAACTGATTTGCGCGGATCGTACCCTTCAAACAAGATTTTGCATACCTGCTCGACAATTGGCATCTCAATACCTGCCTGCTGAGCGCGTAATAAAACCTCTCTTGCAGCATGCATCCCTTCAACCGTTTTTCCAACCTTTACGACGGCTTCATCAACGCTAAGCCCTGAGCCAATAGCCAAGCCCAACTGACGATTTCGACTTTGATTATCGGTACAAGTCAAAATCAAATCTCCCATTCCGGATAAGCCAAACATGGTTTCTGGTTCAGCACCTAAAACACTGGCCAAGCGCATTATTTCGGCCATACCGCGGGTGAGTAAAGCGGCTCGCGCATTAGCACCATAACCCAACCCATCACAAATTCCAGCGGCAATAGCCAATACATTTTTTACGGTACCGCCGATCTGTACCCCCAAAACATCATTGGTGGAATAGGCCCTTAAAGATGGACCATGAAGTGCCTTTGCCAAAGCCTTGGCGAACTCACCATCACGGGAAGCCACTGTTAATGCCGTTGGTAATCCTGCTGCTACTTCTGCGGCAAAAGAAGGTCCAGAAACGACTGCCAGCGAATGTCCGGCACCCAGAATTTCAATCGCCGTATCATGCAGAAATTGCCCAGTTTGCGGCGTTAAACCTTTTGTTGCCCAGCTAAGTGGAGTGTTTTTTGGCAGCAAAGGTTTAATTTTGTTTAAAGTTTCACTAAACGCCGCACTGGGTACCGAAACCATTACATGCTGGCAATGGTTCAATGCCTTTGCCAAATCCATTTCAATTTTTAAGGACTCGGGCAACACAATTTCCGGCAAATAACGACTGTTCATTCGCTCTGTCGCTATCCGCGAAAGTTGATCTTTATCCCGTCCCCATAACCAGACTTCATGCCCGTTTCTCGCCATGGCTATTGCCAGTGCTGTTCCCCAGGCACCGGCACCAATGACCAACGTTGGCATTAAAGTTGAGGCGTTCATCCGTTATTAATTCAAAAATTAATGTGTGGCTTGTGCTGCTTCCATCAGATCGGAAGAG
>JAMDEF010000017.1 GCA_023488305.1 Gammaproteobacteria bacterium
TCTTGTTCCATCGCTCCAGCTGCTGTAGTTGATTTACTGACGGTTGCTTTCGCCTGGGTAGCTGGCTATGTAGTGGCATTGTTTGCCATTGGTAGCAATGGTGAAATGAATGTCAGTCAATCGTTGTTCCTAAATGCGTTTTTAGCAATTGAAATCTTCAAAGTAATTTTACGCACGGTATTTGCCGGTCGTGATGATGCCTTACGTTTGTTACCGATATCGGCAGAAAGTGCAACCTATTGGCATATCTGGTTGGCACGTCTGACCAACTTTATCGGTTATGGCATGTTGCTGATAGTGCCATTAGTGAATTTGAATATAAACCCTGTAGTGGGTCAATTAGTCAGCGTGCTGGTGGTATTAAGTGCGTTTATTTATGCGGTTGTGGTCATTATGCAAAACCGCATTGTAGTTAAGCGAAGATTATTGTTCTATGCTCAGCAAGCGACGTTTAGTTTTTCACGCGTCAGTCTCGGTATCCTCGCGCGGAGTTGGCATGTGCTGGGTATCATCTATTTTGCCGTGTTGGCAGCGACATTGTTGCTACGACCGGAAGATGCTTTGCCGATGATGCTCAAAGCAACGTTTCAAACCATTCTGGCAATAGTCATTGGTAGTGTCGCAGCAAAATTCATGGCAAAGACTATTGGTCGGCCGCTACATGTATCCGATGATTTGCGACTGCGGTTTCCTTTGCTCGAAGAGCGAGTTAATGGCTTTGTGCCAAACATCTATAAAAGCTTACGAGTTTTGTTAGTCATTATTGTAGCTGCTGTGATTCTGGATGCCTGGGGCATATTCAGTCTATCGGCTTGGTTGGCTTCAGAAGCGGGTATGCATACTATCGGCACAGTCATTAGTGTCGCCGCAATCCTAATCGGTGCAATGGCAATCTGGATTGGCTTGGCCAGCTGGATTGAACATCGTCTTAATCCTAATGACGAAACCCAATTGCCAACCGCCCGTGCCAAAACATTACTGACGATTTTCCGTAATGCGGCGGCAATAGCCTTGATTATCATGACAGTGATGATTGTGCTGGCAGAGATCGGCGTCAATATCGGACCGTTATTGGCAGGTGCTGGCGTATTGGGTCTGGCAATTGGTTTCGGTGCCCAGAAACTGGTACAGGATGTAATTACCGGTGTGTTTATTCAAATGGAAAATGCCATAAACACCGGAGATATTGTGACCGCTGGCGGTATTACCGGTACCGCTGAAAAACTCACTATTCGTTCGTTGGGATTACGTGATTTATCCGGTACCTACCATATGATTCCCTTTTCAACAGTCGATACCGTTTCCAACTTTATGCGTGAATTTGCCTACCATGTGGGTGAATATGGGGTGGCTTATCGAGAAGATACCGATCAGGTGATTGTGCATTTGCGCGACGCATTTGCAGAGTTGATGGCAGATCCAGAGCAGCGCGAAAAACTGTTGACCGAAGAGTTGGAAGTGAATGGTGTAACGGCACTGGCAGATAGCTCAGTGAATATCCGAGTACGTATTAAAACCCTGCCAGGCATGCAGTTTGGTGTTGGCCGGGCTTATAATCGTCTGGTCAAACAGCATCTTGATGCGGCAGGAATCGAAATCCCATTCCCGCATATGACTATTTACTTCGGTCAGGATAAAGATGGCTCGGCACCGCCGGCTCCTTTAAAAATGGTCGATGGTTCTGACCAAGCGATTCAGCTTGAGCAAAAACCTGAAAAGAAGGTGAAATCGAAAGCTTCTAAATCCAATCCCAAAGATAAAGAAGATTTTGACGAAGAGCATTAAGCTTTAATTGAAACACCCTGTTTAAGACCAGCAGGGTGTTTTTTTATCTAACCATTGATGCGTTGCCGAATCAGGTGTTGCATATTCCTTGGGCCGGTACAGTTATCACATTCAGTGAGAGCCCTTTGCAAAGCGGAATCAGCTGCCTGGTAATCCTGTTTTAAATACAGCAGCGTGGCGGTCATCAACGGAGCATTTTGATAATTATCCAACAGATCATCGATCACCAATTGCAATCCAGGATCAGCGCTGAAATAACGTAAATCACGCGTGTCAGATCTTAAGGCTAAATTTAATGCCCAAACGGCTTTATCCGGTTCACCTTGCAATGCCGTTGCCAGAGCGAAACCAACTTGTGGCAGAGCCGCCTCCGGCTCCTTGCTTGATTGTGATTTAAAAGCGTCAATGGCATTAGCTGCTTCATAACGCGATAACGCTTCCCAACCATCTATTGTTGTATGACGTGGCAAAGTATTTGTTTGTGCCACTAGATTAGATCGACTACTGACATTACTTCTGAGTGGAGTAACCGGCTGATAGCTTTGGCTGTAAATCAATGGTGCAATAATACTTATATTGTTGCCACGATAGCGGTAATAACCTGAATGGTGACGTGGCCGGGTGGTGTCGTAATGCCGATAATAGGGTTTATAGGTGGGATAGCGATGACGATTCAGTCGTGGATCCAGTCCAAAAGAACGATGGCCTGTAATACCAGCTGAGGGATGGCGATAATGGCGGTGCCCGGAAAAACCGGGATGAGGTCGATGATGCAGATTCTGACCAAGCTGCACATTCACCGACACATCTGCATAACTGGTTTGGCTTGGCATTAAAACCATTAATCCGGCCAGCAGTATGGTGGTAAATAAAGGGATAAACAGAGTTTTCAATAACGACATAGCCATTACCTCGCAATTGGCTGGCTGATGCAAATCAGACTATGCGTCAGATAGTTGGTTCAATGCCAGAGATAGAAACTCAGGTAAAGCAATGTTTCAGCGAGCTTTTTGGTATCATGCTCGCTTTCTTTCCTTCTTTAAAGCTCCCCATGTCTGTTACTGATTTTTCATCACTAAATTTACCTGCCGAACAACTGGCCGTACTTGATTCTCTGGGTTATAAGCAAATGACTGCTGTCCAGGCACAAAGCCTGCCGTTAATTCTGCAAGGTAAGGATGTCATCGCTCAAGCCAAAACCGGCAGTGGTAAAACGGCTGCCTTTGGTATTGGTTTGTTACAAAACATTCAACCGGATTTCTTTGCTGTTCAGGCGCTGATTATTTGTCCAACACGCGAGCTGGCTGATCAGGTCGGTAAAGAATTACGCCGTTTGGGCCGCGGTATACCGAATCTTAAACTGGTAATGTTATGTGGTGGTAAACCTCTGGGTCCACAAATTGCGTCATTGGAATACGGTGCCCATATCGTCGTTGGTACACCGGGACGGATTCAGGACCATCTTAAAAAATCCACATTGAAACTCAATAAAGTTAAAACCGTAGTGCTGGATGAAGCCGATCGTATGTTGGATATGGGCTTTGTTGATGCTATGCAAGAGATCATTGGTCAGACGCCAAGCGCCAGACAAACCTTATTGTTTTCCGCAACCTTCCCCGACGGGATCAAACAGATCAGCCGTACTATTCAGCGGGATCCGACAAGGATTACCGTTGAGTCACAACACCAGCAAACGGTTATTGATCAGCTGTTTTATGAAATCAAAAAAAATGAACGTAACAATGCATTGATAATGTTGTTTCAGCATTATCAACCCAAAAACGCCATTGTGTTCTGCCACACCAAAATACAATGTGATGAAGTCGCTGAGTTGTTAAGAAGTAAAAAAATCGATGCTCAGCCGATCCATGGGGATTTGGAACAGCGTGAACGCGATCAGGTTTTGGTACGTTTTGCTAATCAGAGCTGTCCGGTATTGGTTGCTACTGATGTGGCTGCGCGCGGGCTGGATATTAAAGCGATTGAAATGGTAATTAATTACGAATTACCACGTGATCCGGAAGTATATATCCACCGCATTGGTCGAACTGGCCGGGCAGGCGAATCTGGTCTGGCAATGAGTCTGGTGGCCGAAGCCGAAGTGCCGCGTATGCTGGCAATTGAGAAATATCAGAAGAAACCTTGCCGCTGTGATGTACCAGCGTCATTAGATCGTGATGATAGTTTTACCCTTGAAGCCGATATGGTGACCATTCAGCTCGATGCAGGCCGTAAAAACAAACTTCGTCCCGGCGATATTCTGGGTGCCTTGACTGGCGATGCGGGTTTGGACGGAGCCGATATTGGCAAAATAGATATCTTTGATATGTCGAGTTATGTAGCCGTAAGCAAATCAGCCTTGCGCCAGGCGATGAATTATCTGGCTGATGGCAAAGTTAAAGGCCGTGCTATTCGCGCTCGAAAGATTCGTTAAACTTTGTGGGGATTTAGTTTGTAGTCCTTGAGTTGATAATGAAAACAGATACCCTTTGAGTTAAATCTAACGAGTTTTGCCATGACTGATTTGATCAATGATGTACCCACCGTAAACGATGTTTACAAAACTCTACTGGAATCGACTAAAGCGATTCCGTGGAAGATTGACTGGGCAACATTGCAATTTACCTACATCGGTCCGCAGATTGAGCAATTGCTAGGCTGGGAACCGGCTAGCTGGCAAACAGTTGAAGACTGGGCAACTCGAATGCATCCGGAAGATCGGCAGTGGGTAGTCGATTATTGTGTTTCACAGTCACAATCCGGTATCGACCATGAAGCAGATTATCGGGCTCTGAACAAAAACGGGGACTATGTGTGGATCCGTGATGTAGTCCATGTGGTGCGAAAACAAAATGGTGAAGTCGATTCCTTAATCGGCTTTATGTTCGATATCACTGAGCGCAAAAAAACCGAACAGGAACTGTTCAAGCTGCAAAAAGAGTTGGAAGAACTGTCTTTCAAAGATGGTTTAACTGGCGTAGCTAATCGCCGGATGTTTGATACTGTTATCGAAACCGAATGGCTCAAGGCCCGGCAGAATAAACAGCCCTTGTCATTGATCATTATGGATATCGACTTTTTCAAAGAATATAACGATTGTTATGGTCATTTGCAGGGTGATGATTGTCTGAAGCAGGTGGCATCAACCTTAAATGGCGTCGCCGCACGGTCACGTGATTTCTTCGGCCGCTTTGGCGGTGAAGAATTTGTTATGTTATTACCTGAAACCGATGAAAATGCCGCCTGGGCTGTGGCAGAGCGCTGTCGGCAGGCTTTGTTTAAAAAACAGATTCCACATGAACATTCAAAAGTAAGTCAGTTACTCACGATTAGTCTCGGTGTTAGCACCATGATTCCCTCGCAAAATGGCGATCATATTGAACTAATCGAAAGAGCAGATAAACAGCTATATCAAGCCAAGCAGAAAGGGCGTAACTGCATTCAATCAGCTTAAGCTGGATAACTGGAGACGCGATAAGCCGATATGGCCATTAAACACCATTGACTAAACGCGTGCGTGGTAAGTCTCAATCGAAAACCAATCACAATGCCGATTATCAGTAACATCGAGGTTATTTATTCCATGGCATTTTTGCGATGATTAAGCCCATTGCACAGCTATCGGTAATACCAGAAAACATCAAACCAGCGCCGACAAATCCCGATAAGGCAAACCAGGCCGAATGCACAGCAAATCCAAGAATGACGCCGCCTAACACCAATCCACCCGCAGCAATGCGAACCTGACGTTCGATTGAAATAGCTTTCCCCTGTGTAATCACCCAGTTTGCATTCATCTTCTCAATGGCCTGAATACCACCTTCAATCACCACTAACGATTTGGAAACTTGCCCATCTATTTGTTTGGCGGCAGTTTCGGCACGTCGTCCTGAATGGCATAAAAGATAAATTTTCTCTGGATTTACTGATTGCTGGTTAATTGCCTGTTGAAATGTTTCCGTGCTGAAGCTCTGCAATGGCAAATGAATGGCGCTGGGTAAAGCTTTTGCTTTAACTTCGGCGGTTGTTCTGACATCGACGATGCATATATCGGCGGGTGTTTTGTTTAAAAACACCGTTTCTGGTTTTTCGATGGAATAACTCATGATTTTTCTCCACATGAAGAAGTTTGATATTCAGGACAGTACAGAGATTGCAAAACCGCGATGATGCGCAGCGCGGCATCGCCATTAAGCCGGTAATAGACGGTTTGTGAATCTTTGCGTGTTTTGACTAATTCAGCATGACGCAGACTGGCGAGGTGCTGTGATAATGCCGACTGACTTAGTGGTACCAGATAATTGATTTCACTGACGGCCAGCTCCTGGTTTCCCAAGGCACATAAAATCATCAGCCGGTGCTCGTTGCTCATTTGCTTAAGCAAATCGGCCGCTTTTTTTGCATGAGCTTGCATCTCGTGCATATCAGGAAAAGATAGGAGGCTGCTGCTCATGGAATATCCTTGCAAAAAATAATGTTGCAAGTGTATCAGTGATTGCTAAATTAGATAAATCTAAATTAGTGGTTAATGATGTTTAAGGTTGTGAAATGAAAATTTATTGATAAAGTGAAAGGAAGCTGGCGCTCAAGTCGCCAGCTGTTAAGGATTTACTCTATTTTGATGAATTCGCTAACGGGCACATCGGACATGACTTTCTGTAGATCATTGGCGCTTAATGCCAGCGCATAGCCTAAAACACCACTGCCAATTATCACTTGATCAAACTGGAATGCACTGTTATCAGCTAAAACCATAATTGTTTCAGGCAAAGCAATAGGAGGTACGGCACCAACCACATAGCCTGTTGCCTCTGAGACTTCATCAAACTCGGCCATACGTAGTTTTTTCTCACCCAGTTGTTTACGAAGTGCAGCCCAATCTGCACGTCCACCACCGGCTACTGCCAGCAGGCAAAACTGACCCGAACCAGTTTTAAATAACAGACTGCGCACCACGGAATTGGGATCGCGACCCTGACTACTCAGTAACTCTTCCAGATTGCGGATTGGTTTTTTATCTTCACTAAGGGGTATTTCAACCACTTCGAAGGCAACTGTATGCTGAGTTAATAATTCAGTGACTGGCGAGCTGATAGTCTGGCTCATGGATTCTCCATCAAGGTGATTCGAAACGCTTACTGTATGAATTTACCACCAAAAATGTCAAAGCATGAAAGTGAGCAGACCCAAAACCATAAAAACACTACTGGCCGCATAGCGCGCGGCATTTAATGGTAATTTTTGCATCAGCTGATGACCGAATAACACAATAGGTACATTCGCCAGCATCATGCCAACTGTCGTACCGAGTGTCACAAGAAAGAACTGCTGATATTGGGCTGCCAGAATAACGGTGGCGATTTGAGTTTTGTCGCCAATCTCGGCCAGAAAAAATAACACTAAAGTCGCGACAAATGCCCCGTAACGATTCAGGTTAGAAGAAGCATCTTCTTCTTTATCTGGAATTAATATCCATAAAGCAACCGCAATAAAACTGATACCAATAAGTAATTGCCCAGTTTGCGGCGAGATAAACTCAGTGATCCAGACACCTAGCCAGGCTGAGAGACCATGATTAAGCAGGGTAGCGATTAATATGCCGAAAATGATGGGAATGGGTGCACGGAAACGTGCTGCTAGGAATAACGAAAGGAGTTGGGTTTTATCACCGATTTCCGCCAGAGCAACGGTGGTGGTTGAGACAAAAAAAGCTTCCATGATTTGGGTACTCAGGCGGGATAAAAACCAAAGGCAAATAACAACTACCCGCCTATGGAGTTGTTATTTGCCTCAGGTCTTGCCAATGCCATTCTAGCGAATGACACGAATCTGCCATGCGTCTTGAGGACACAAGTATGTTGACAGATTCACGCACTAGGGCCTGTTTGTCTTTCATCGTCACCACTGCTGGAGGCTATTTTTTCGTCCAACAAGGCGGAAATGATGCGATGTAGCGTTCTACATAAATCATTTGCAACGTTGTTGGGCGGGAAAATAGTCCCAGCCCTACGGGTTGAGGCGACGATGAGAGATAAACAGGCCCTAAGATGGGTAGACTACTCCCCTAAGACAGGGGCATTATAAGCAGGCTGTTAATTTGCTGCAATGAAAGGTTTTTTTATTCTCTAAGTTGCCAGGTGGGCTGGTCGTTATCATTAATGATGTGGTGTTTGATTAACCATTGCCGCGCATCTTCAGCATCTTCTTCAAACCAGGCTTTGGCACTGCCGAGGCGGAAACTGTAACCCCAACTGTCCATATCTAACATCATCCGATCTCGGCCGAGATCAGGCAGAAAATTACTAAGCAGGATCTGCAGATAACACACGCCATTTTCTTCGTCGTAATCACCGGCCGCATCTGTATCTAAATTGAGACGACGTTGACCATCCATACAGATATAGTGGCCGGCTTCATGTAACGCCGAATGCACTGGCGTATCAATCCGCAGCAATAATTGATTGCCTAGCAGTCCAGCTTCACGTTCACCAAAAAAACTGCCGGGTATGGCTTCATGCTCAGCAACCTGTTTGATTTCAATACCGTAAGGCTGCAGCAGTGTTTGCAGATGTAGCTGATAGAACGCTGTGCAATTCACCACATTTTGCGGATCAGACACGTCGGGCATCACCAATAATATGATTAATCACCAGGCCCGCCAGAGTTAAGCCGAATATAGAAGGCATATAACTTACCGTGCCATTTACAGCGCGGGCCCGTCCGCGACTGACTGGTTCCGGCGGCAATGGTGGTAACGGATATTCCAGCGAATAAACGGTTTGGATACCTTTACCGACACCGCGCTTGCGTAAATGTGAACGTAATTGTTTGGCGAGTTTGCAAATGGAGGTATTCATTAAATCGCCGGTACGCACCTGGGTCGGATCAAGCTTGCCGCCGGCGCCCATACTGGAGAATACCGGCAATTGATTACGCCATGCGGTTTCCAGTAATGTGGTTTTGCTGCTCATGCTGTCAATCGCATCAATGATTACGTCAAAGTCTTGATTCAGCGTGTCGGGAATCGATTCCGGCGTTAAAAAATCAGTAATAAGGTTCAGTTCACATTGCGGATTTATATCTGCGATCCGCTCTGCCATGACCTCGACTTTTAATTTACCGACTGTTGAATTCAGTGCCACCAGTTGCCGATTCAGATTCGACGCTGACACGACATCATGATCCACCAGGGTCATTTTACCCACACCCATGCGGGCCAGCGCTTCAGCGGTAAACGAGCCAACTCCGCCCATGCCTGCCAGAAAAACATGGCTGTTCTGCAGCCGTTCAATACCGGAGTCTCCCAGCAAAATATGCGTGCGCTCAAAGAGCGGATTGCTGTGCGCCATTCGTTTTCCTCAATAACAAATTTTAATTCCGGCTATTTTCCGATAACCGTCCGCTAATGGCAAAGGCGCTGATTGAACAGTTAAAGTTGGGGCTTAAATTGCTTCACTGAATCGAAGAAAGCTTCTTCAACGGCATCGCCGCGATAACGTAAATGCAGATAAAGATGACTGATGGTCGCAATCTGTTGTTGATAAGCCGGAAGGGCTTGTTGCGCCCGATGAGCAAAATCTTCTGGTCCTTCATGGGGCTGGCGCACAATATCCAGCCGGGCGAGCTTCGCACAAAATTGCTGATAAACACGTTGACTCTTATCTTGGGATGCCGACTTCAGTCTTAAGGTTGTCCAGGCAATCCAGCTGAATATCAGCGCAATGCCTATCGCCAGCCAGCTAATCATTTTTTGCCAGTCTGGCTGCTGCATGCCGAGTTTTTTAAGTAAATCGAGTTGTCTTTCCGGCCCATAGCTGACGACCCACATATCCCAGGCACTATTCAGTGCATCCCAGTTGTTTTTCGCAGACTGCCACATTTCCACCAGCCGATCGTTATTGGCAATTGCTCTGGGGGATCGTCGCTCAGCCGGTAATAAATCACCAATGCCAAAATCCACCCGGTTACTTGATACCGTGGCGGTAGGATCAATTCGGATCCAACCTTTATTTGGCAGCCAGACTTCAGTCCAGGCATGCGCATCACGCTGGCGGACAGTGAGAATTTGATCGACCGGGTTGATATCGCCGCCTTGATAACCAGTCACAATTCTGGCCGGAATGCCGGCAGCGCGCATTAATACGGTAAAACTCGCTGCATAATGTTCACAAAATCCCTGTCTGGTTTCAAATAGAAACTGATCAATGGTATCGCCGCGCAAGGCTGGAGGTGTCAGGCTATAGCTGAAGTTTTGCTGGCGAAAATAATCTAATACTGACTCTATATAAGCTTCACTGGACTCACTTTTTTCAACCAAATCCCGGGCCAATCGCTGACTGCGTGGATGGCGATCATCAGGCAGATTTAACCCGTAGCCCAAATAGCCATCCATTTCAGGGTTAAATTGGTATTGATGGTGAGAACTTAATTGGTATTGCACCCGTTGCTTAATGGCCTCACGGCTATTTAATTCACCATCTGCTGTGAGCTGGGTTTGCATGGTTTGGGGATAGGTGGTGGGGAAATCCAGGGCAAACAACCAGCGTCTGTCGTGGGGTTCCAGAGTTATGCTGTAGGAAGTCGGTTTACCAGTGACATGAAGTTGTACGACCTGATCCTGTTTTTTCTGCTTCTCATTCAATGGTAACCAACGTTTACCATCGGTATGCCAGAGGACTGGTCCACGCCAATACAGATTCTGCCGATCAGGAAACTGGTTATTCTCAAATTTAACACGAAAGGCAATAGCATCGGATTGAGTCAGCTGGCTGATATTGCCAATGGTAATGTCATCAGACATGCCACTGATAGCGCTGTTTCGGGGCGGCACTTCGCCAAGGGTCATAGTGTCTGGCAGGCTGTCGGGAATATCCATCGCATCATTGGGCAATCCCCAAATTGGGCCGGAAATGCGTGGAAATAACACAAACAATAACAGCATTAATGGCGTGGCTTGCAACACCATTATGCTGGCCTGTTTGACACGGTTTTTGGCTGAGCTGTCAGTTTCGTTGGCAGTAATCAAACAGCTTGTCAGCAGGATCACATTCACCAGCATCAATATGACGATTGGAATACTTTGATTAAAGAAAAAATGGGTGATGACCAGGAAAAACCCCATAAAGCAGCTCAGATAATAATCCCGAAGGCTTTTCACTTCGACAATTTTGAAGGCCGCCATAGTGGTTAATAGAGCGACACCTGCATCACGGCCGATGGTGACGCCATAACTGTAAAACACCAGCACGATGGTCAGTACGGCACTGATGGAATGCAGCACTTTTAACAGCCGTTTATCAGCCGGTAACAACCACCCACGCCAGCTATGCATTACTCGCCAGCTCATCATTAACAGGAATATCAACGCGACCCAGACTGGCTGATAGAAGAAATGCGGAATGGCAATAATCGTCAATGTCACCATCAACCAGTGAATGGCAGTTTGTGACGGAGCGACAACCGGCTTTTTACTCGCCATACAATGCCAGAGCCTGCAAACATTGATGACGATGCTGTTCACCATGACTGATATCAATGGTGTGATTGGGCATCACCAGCCCGTATTGCAATCCGGCGGCATCCGCGGAAAGGATCCACTGGCATAATTGCGATAATTTGGCTTCGGTATCCTGCAGATCAGCAACGTCCTGCCACTGCAGCATCAGACTCTGCCCGGTGGGGCTGCTGAACTGTTTGGTGCGTAAAACGCCATCACGTGCCAGAGCTTTCCAGGCGATATGTTGTCTGGCATCGCCTTCACGATAACGATGAAAACCGGCAAAATCATCAATGCCTTGCTGATGTTGAAAAGCCACACCAGCTTCCATCGCAGAGGGAAGTGGCATGGGTTTATTACCGATGGGTTTGGGGTAAACCAGAACCCGTTGATTAATATCAATAAAAAACCAACTGAATAACAAGCCGACCGGATACACACTGGACAGTCGCAGCCGACCTAAGTCTTGCCATCCTCTTTTCTTGGTGGAGATAGGTAGCAGATGCAGGCTGTTGTGATCTGCAGCAATTAAAGCGGCCTTATAAACCGCAACATAGCGGGAAAACTTTTTAAACGGCCACCAACTTGATGCTGAGGGTGATGCCAGGTAAGCCATTTCCAGTTGCCTGATAGGGCGCGGACTTTGGTTGATAAACGTTATCGGCAACAGAATGTTTTGTTCACAAAATTTCGGTTCAGCATGACCCAGCTGATAATCCAGCTGCCGTACGTTGCGGTAGCTGTGATGCATGGCAACATGGCCGACACCTACCAACAGAAAACTGAGTAAATGGCCAAGACTGTTGTTGTAATTAATGGCGCCCAGCAACATGACCAAAATTAAAATCGCGTAGCTCATGCCATAACGGCTGGGCAAAATAAATACCCGATAACGCTGCTGTTGTCGCCAGCGCTGCCAATATTGGCGCAACATTAACATCAGGGGATCGCCACCTGCTGCAGGATTTCTAACGCCCAATCAGCTGATTGCAGATGTTCGCGGGCTTGCAAACGATGTTGAACGATACTGGGAAAAACCGCCTGTACATCTTCAGGGATCACAAAATCCCGGCCACTGATCATGGCCCAGGCTCTAGCAGCTTGAATCAGACCTAACCCAGCCCGCGGAGACAGACCGTTATAAAACTGACCAGTTTGTCGGGTATAGGCTAATAAAGCTTGCACATAATCAATCAACGCATCACTCAATGTTATTTTGCTGGCAGTTTGCTGCAATTCGAGCAATTCATCCGGAGTGATTTCGGCGGAAAGCTGTTTTAGCATTAGCCGTCTATCTTCACCAATCAATAAAGCGCGTTCGGCCTGATGATCGGGATAACCGATTTGAATACGCATCAGAAATCGATCTAGTTGTGATTCCGGTAATGGAAATGTGCCAATCTGATGGGTGGGGTTTTGGGTGGCAATAACAAAAAACGGATCATCCAACGGGTAGCTTTCACCTTCAATAGTAACCTGTTGCTCTTCCATCGCTTCCAGCAAGGCACTTTGCGTGCGAGGCGAGGCGCGGTTAATTTCATCGGCTAACAGTAACTGGGTAAAAATCGGCCCACGATGAAAGCTGAATTGGTGCTTCTCGGGCTCATAAATTGATACCCCAAGAATATCCGCTGGCAGCATATCACTGGTGAATTGCACCCGCTGAAAACGTAAACCTAATGTGGTGGCAAGCGTATGTGCAAGCGTAGTTTTACCTACACCGGGCAAATCTTCAATTAATAAATGACCACGGGCAATCAGACAGGATAAGGCCAGTTTGACAGCGTGTTGTTTACCCAGGATCACCGCGTTAATCGAGTGGAGAATACGATCAGTGCTGCCTTGCGTCATGGAAAGTCCTGTATTGATGTAAGTTATTGTTGTTGTTGGAAGAGACATGTTAATTTGAATTGAGTTCTTTTATTTTTACTTGAGGGTTTTATATGTCAAATGAAGGTTACCACGAGCCGTTTAATGAGTTATCAGATGAAACCAAAGATATGCATCGTGCGATCGTGTCGTTGATGGAAGAGCTAGAAGCCGTTGATTGGTATAACCAGCGTGTAGATGCCTGCAAAGATCCGGAATTAAAAAAGATTCTCGAACATAATCGTGATGAAGAAAAAGAACATGCCGCAATGACACTGGAATGGATTCGCCGTAAAGATAAAAAAATGGATGAGCAATTACGAGATTATTTGTTTACTGATGGTGAAATCACCCATCATCACGATTAATCAGATATTAAATAATTGACGACAATTAGCCGTGGTGATTTCAGCAATATGTTCGCTGGACTCACCGCGCAATTGACTAAGCTTTTCCAGAATCACTGTGATATTTTCCGGAGTATTACGTTGTCCCTGATGACCGCATAGCGGCATATCTGGCGCATCGGTTTCCAAGACGATTTGCGAAAGCGGTAATTCAGCAAATAAGCGTTGTAATCTCTGAGCTCTTGGGTAGGTCAATGCGCCGCCAATGCCTAATAGAAAATTGAGATCACGATATTGCTCGGCTTGCTGGGCACTGCCGCTGAAGGCATGCACGGTTCCACCCGTTAGTTGTTTCTGCCGTAACAGTTTGAGAACTTCATCATGAGCTTTGCGAACGTGCAGGATAACCGGTAAATCATATTTAACTGCGACATCCAATTGTGCTTCAAATAAGCTCAGTTGGGCGCTCATATCGGCATCCGCCACATAAAAATCCAGCCCGATTTCCCCGATGGCAATCGGCTGGTACTGATGGACAGCCTGATCCAGAAGTTGCGCAGCATCTTCAGGATGTTGTTCCATAAACATTGGATGACAGCCTAACGCCAGCGATAACATTGGATTGCTATGACATAATTCGATTTGTTTGGGCCAGCTATTGACTGTGACGCCGGGGATGACAATTTTTTCGATACCTGATTGAAGGCAGTTTTTCAGGATAGCCTGACGATCTGCATCAAAATCATTAAAGTCTAGATGGCAATGACTATCAATCAGGTGCAACATGTTAAGACTGCCTTTATAAACAGAGGAACATACCATGTCAGAAATCTATCATGAAGCCAGTAAGCCACATGAGCGCTTAATGTTCAATGTTGCGATATTTCACTTTTTTGTTCCGGCGATTTTGTTTGGCACCCGAAACCTGTGGTTGATTTTCTCATTATCGTTACTGGGGTCACTTATTATGATTAGCTCAATAGCTTATAAAGCGCACAACTCCCACGACCAGACTGCATTGGTTCAAGCCCACTGGAAACTAGCCTGGAAGCGCAGTTTGTATCTATTAGGTGCTTATTTAGTGGCGGGAATTATATTTGGTGTTGGCTCGTTTTTATTGCAGGCTCAAGCCGATGAAAGCATGCGTTTTATTCAACGTTCGGTCCTGGGGTGGTTTGCTTTGGTACCAATTTCGTTGACATTAATAGCGTTGATTGTGTTGGAAGGTAGCGCATTGGTTCAATCGCGCAAAGGCGTGATGCCGTCAGAGATGAAGCTGTAACCTTTACCTTTTAATCGAGCGTAATGGTTTCAGTTTTTGCCAGGCCCTCACCACGTGGGTCACTGGCTGCACTGACTTTGCCAGTTGTTTTATCGGCAACTACTACCTGCATATTGCCAAATTGACGATTTAATATATCCAGTTGATGTCCTCGGCGGATCAAATCCTCTTGCTCCGCCTCACTGAAACCGGGAGTTTCGATTTGGACCCGGTCTGGCAGATATTGATGATGTAATCTTGGCGCACTGACAATTGCTTCGGCGTCTTGGCCTTCCATAAAATGCAGAATGCCTTGCATCACCATGGTAATAATCCGGCTGCCACCCGGGGTGCCGATTACCAACAATCGTTGGTCATTTTCAACAAAACTGGGGGTCATGCTGGAGAGGGGACGTTTGCCTGGTTCGATCGCATTGGCAGACTCACTGACCAATTCATACGCATTCGGGCTGCCACTTAACGCTGAAAAATCATCCATTTCATTATTAAGTAATACGCCGGTATTGCCAGCAACAAAGCCGCTGCCGAAAGGCAGGTTAATACTTAGGGTGGCGGAGACCCGATTGCCGTATTGATCGACTATCGAAAAATGCGTGGTGTCTTCGCCTTTATTACTGAATTCATCCGGTAATTCATCACTTTTGCTGGCAGTTTCTGCATCAATATCGGCAGCCAGCTGCGCCGCATAGTTGGCATCAGTTAAATAATCAGGTACCTCAACAAAATCACTGTCACCTAAATGTACAGTGCGTTCGCGATAGGCCCGGCGCATGGTTTCGATCAACCAATGTCTTTTTTGTTGAGTGTTAGCTTGCAGGTAATCCAGTGTATTTAACTGATTCAACATCAAGCTGATTAACTGTCCGCCTGCTGAAGGTAAAGCTGCAGTAGTAATGGTGTAACCAGCAAATTGTGTTTGCACCGGTTGGCGGATTTTCAGCTGGTAATCGGCCAGATCCTGTTGTGTCCAGTTACCGCCAGCGGCCTGCACCGATTCCACCATCTGTTGAGCGATATCTCCCTGATAGAAACCATCGCGACCTTTTTCGGCAATCGCTTCCAGAGTTTTGGCTAAATCCTGTTGAATAATCACAGCGCCTAATTCGGGAATGTCATCTCCATCCAGAAAGATTGTTTTGGCTTCGGCATTTAACGCCTGTTTTCTAAACCCCATATAGCGCTGATAGCGCGGTGTGACAGCAAAGCCTTCTTTGGCATAACGAATTGCCGGGGCAAGCGTGGTCGATAATGGCAACTTGCCATAATGTTGCGACAAATAATCCAATGCAGCCGGGGTTCCGGGAATAGCGGCGGCCAATGGACCATTCAGTGATAAATCTCGTAATACCTCACCATTTTCATCCAGATACATATCACGGTGTGCTTTGCTGGGTGCGGTCTCGCGACTGTCCAGCATGATTTGCTGTTTATCGGCTTGACGATGCAATAACCAGAAACCACCGCCACCCAGACCAGATCCGGCAGGTTCAACCACAGCAAGCGCAGCACTGACGGCAATTGCTGCATCAAAGGCATTGCCGCCTTGATGCAGAATTTCAAAACCAGCTTCAGTCGCTAAAGGATGTGCCGAAGCAATCGCCGCTTGTCCGCTTTGAGTATGAGCAAAGCTAACCGGAATAAAAAATAGATAAAGTAATAAGCTGGTGAATAATCTCATGAATGCTTTTTTTGTTTGGCGGCAAGCCTATCCTGTTCTCTTCGACGTATTTTTACCAGCCGGTGTTGTTCTGCTGCCTCGTTTGATTCCAAGCCGATATGTGCTTCACCGCGTTTCAGTGCCAGCTGCACTTGTTTTTCACGTTCGGCATAGCGGGCTTTCTGATCATCAGTGGTTTTATCAAAACAATGTGGGCAGGAAACGCCGCGCTGGTATTTTTCACTTTGTTTGTCTTCTTCGGTGATCGGTAACCGACAGGCATGACACTGATCGTATTCGCCTTTTTCAAGGCTATGATTAACGGTGACGCGTTCGTCAAATACAAAACATTCACCTTCCCACAATGACTCCTGTTCAGGCACGTCTTCCAGATATTTGAGAATGCCACCTTCCAGGTGATAAACCTCTTCGAAACCTTGTTCTTTGAGATAAGCCGTGGATTTTTCACAACGAATCCCCCCTGTGCAGAACATCGCCACTTTTTTGTGTTTTTGCGGGTCCAGATGCTGCTTTACGTATTCCGGAAACTCACGGAAACTTTCAGTGTGGGGATTAACGGCATTTTTAAAGGTACCAACCTGTACCTCGTAATCATTACGGGTATCGACCAGTAAAACTTCAGGATCACTGATTAACTTGTTCCAGTCTTTGGGTTTGATATAGGTTCCGACCGACTGTTTTGGATCGATGCCTTCCACACCCATAGTGACGATTTCACGCTTTAGTTTCACCCGGCTGCGCAGAAATGGCGGAGTATCGGTATACGACTCTTTGTAACTTAAATCTTTTAATCTGGAATCTGTACGTAAATAATCCAACAAGGCATCAATTGACTGACGTGATCCCGCGACGGTGCCATTGATACCTTCCTGAGCCAGTAATAACGTGCCACGCACCTCATGATCCAGCATGAATTTGAGCAGCGATGGTTTAATCGCCGCATAATCATCCAGAGTGACAAATTCATATAATGCGCAGACCACAGTTTGAGCCATAGAAATATTCCGTAACGATTTTAAAGCCCTATATTTTACAGGGATATTGTTGGGTCGTGTATGCTTAGTTGATAGCAAGCCTTAACAAGCAAAATGATTTTACCAATCAACACAGTGAGGTGTGAAATGGATGAATTGCAACAACTTAAAGAAGAAAGCGAACAATGGCGCGCTGATCATCTTCGCTGGTTGGCCGATGCGGATTACTGGACACATCATACTCAACGGCTGGTTGCTATTTTACACAAGCTTGAACGTAGCCTGCCCGAACACAGTGCCAAGCTTGATCAACATGTTGGATTAATCATGCAACACGAAGAAACCATCAACCGCTATGAATGCGGGCTTGACCCTAATTGTATGTCCAGCTGTGACAGTTATATTGATTTAGAAAAGCAACGGGCGTTTCACGATAAGTTGCGAAAACTGCATAAAAAAATGCAACTGCATCATCAGCAATTTACCGAGCAGTATAAAAACCAGATGGCGAATTTTTACCAACAAGCACAGTTATTGATGCAGGAAATTGCTGAGGGTTAGGACCTGTTTATCTCTCATCGCCATCTCTGTTGTGGGCTTAAAGATAAACAAGCTCTAGATTACCACTGGCGGACTCGCCCAGTATCAATGTGAATAAAGTCGGATTTTGGATAAAAACCAACGCCACCACCTTGCAGGCTGATCGCCATATCTCGCAATGCTTCAAGTTTTATCCCTGGTAATCGCAAATCTACCGCCATACCAAGTGTGTGGAGACTTTTTTGAGCAACACCAGTGCTGCTTTTGCGCAGCATTTCATTGCTGGCGGGGGAGCGATAACCGGAAATAATATGAAATGCTTGTTTACTTTGGGCCTTCTGCTGCAATAGAAACATTAAGTTCAGCAATTGTGGATCCATCTCAGTGTGTTCGCCGCTTCGATGATCACGTAACAGGTAATTAATTTCTGCCAGTCCGTCAGGTTGATATTCTCCATCTGCCCAATAAACAGCTTTGAGCTTTTCTTCGGTATGCAAGTTATAAAGCGACAATTGGCGAGGGGCTTCTTTAGGTAAATTTGCCAATGCCGCGGGCATCATTAGTATGGCGCCACTGGCAGCCAGATAACGTAATATTTCGCGTCTGCTAAAGGTTCTTTGCAGAATTGCGTCAGTTAAACGGTTATCAGAATCAGTCATATCAATACCAGCTACAGAATGTTTAAGCATAAATTGCGCATTACAACAGTAGTTAACTATTTCGTTAAATTAATGCTGAGATTTATATCGCATCAAAAGCCATAAAAAAAACGGCCCGCCTAGTAAGGTAGTAATAACGCCGACAGGTAATTCTGCAGGGGCAATAACCAATCTGGCAAGCGTATCGCAAATCACCAGAAAGCTACCGCCAAAAAGCAATGTGGCCGGTATCAGATAGCGATGATCTTCACCGATAATCAATCGGCAGATATGCGGCACCATCATGCCGACAAAACCAATCGGTCCGCATAGAGCAACGATAGCTCCCACGCACAATGAAGTCACAAAGAACAATGCGTAGCGTACGTATTTCACCGAAACGCCTCGACTTGTGGCTATTTCATCACCGGCCATTAACAGGTTCAGTTCGCGGCTCAGATAAATAATCACTACTGCCGTCAGTGTAACGAAAGGCAATAGCTGCTTTAATTCCTGATAACCCACCACCGTTAAACTGCCCATCAACCAGCGGATAATTTGAAATGAATCGGCAACGTTGCTGAGATATTGAATAAACAATATCAGGCTGGAAAAGAAGAAACTGATAGCAACGCCGGTTAACAATAAGGTTTCGCCGGAAAAACCAAACCGAAACCGACTGATACTGTAAACAAAACTGATGGCTATCAAGGCACCTGCAAACGCGCTAAGGCTGGTGGCACTTAATCCTAAAATCGTAAAACTGATACCTGTATAGACACTAATCGCTGCACCTAACGAAGCACCGCTGGCGACTCCCAGGGTAAATGGTGTGGCTAGCGGGTTACGAAACATTGCCTGAAATACCATGCCACACAATGCCAGACCACAGCCCGCAGTAAATGCAAATAACACTCTTGGGATCCGCAACTCATAGATGATCATTTGCTGGATGTCTGCGGAACCAGCTGCTGAAAAATCCAGCCACGGACTGATAATGACCACCAGAATGGTAAACAGACTTAATGCGATGAGTTTAAGTTTTATGCTCATGACTCATCTGCCACAGCAATCAGCCGATCATGATGCGGATGTTTGGCAAAAACAAACGCTTGCTGGTAAAGCTGCTGTAACCGCTCGGCATTTAAAAACTGTTCAGCAGGACCATGCCACAGACATTTTCCATCGAGTAATGCCAATACATGTTTGCTGTGCTGCGCGGCGTGATTGATATCGTGAGTTACTTCAATAATGGTTTTATTATGCTGCTGATTAAGTTTGCGGATCAGTTGATGAACTGCTACCTGATGATGCGGATCCAGAAATGCGGTAGGTTCATCCAGGACCAATACCGGTGTATCCTGCGCCAAAGCAGCAGCGATCATTACTCGCTGACATTCGCCACCGCTTAAGGTCGACATTTTACGATAACGAAAGGCTTGGCATTCGGTGATATTGAGGGCATTTTCTACCACCTCATTATCATGAGTCTGCCATTCTGAAAAAACATGATGATGACTATATCTTGCCATTCGCACATAGTCATCCACAATAAAGGTGAGATGGTTGCCACCATTTTGCGGAACGTAGCTGATAAGCCTTGCCAGCTTTTTGTGGCGATACTGGGAGATAGACTGACCATCAATCATGAGCTTGCCACTGTGAATCGGCAAAATCGCGATCAACGTTTTGAGGAAGGTGCTTTTACCTGAACCATTTGGTCCAACGATGCACAGATAATCTCCTTGAGCGGCGTTGCAACTAATTGATTCAATAAGTTTTTTATCAGAAATCCTGACGGAGATATCCTGCGCGTTAATCAACATGGTTCACCTGTCCCCAATCGAGGTGAGGGTGTAATATTTGTGCCAGCTGTTCAGCCAACTGAATAATCCTGGGCCCGGGGATCACCGCATAATCCGCCTGAATAATATGTAATTGATTGTTTTGAATAGCATGGATTTTATCGAGTCGCTGCCATTGTTGCCGAAGGGCAGTGATATCCGGTGAATACACCTCAGCATCCGGAAAAATATCGATAATAACATCCGGGTTAAGCCTTAACAGACCCTCAGTAGATAAAGCTGGAACACGGAGCTGAGTGCTCTGATAGACATTGGTGGCACCGATGAATGGCAATAAATCATTATAAAAATCCTGTTGCCCGGCGATATAGACTTTATCCAGATAATGAGTGTTTGAACTATGGGCAATGGCGATTAAAACCCTGGGTTTTGTCTGACTCTCTACTTTTTGGTGAATCGCTGCAAGCCGGCTGTCAAAATCACTAATAAGCTTCTCAGCTGTTGTAGTTTGACCAACAGCGGCGGCAATATCGATGATACTGCGACGAATGCCGGCCAGGGTGGAGTTATCAATACTTAAAGTGGCAATACCTAATTGTTGTAGCTGTTTTTGCAGCGCATGTTGGCGTTCCAGCAGGATGACCATATCAGCCTTTAACCGAACAATCTGTTCCAGATTCGGGTCAAGATAACCGCCCACTTTGGGTAAATTGTTCACTTGTGCGGGATATTGGCAGTAGTCTGTTACGGCAACCACCATATCTCCGGCATTCACGGCAAAAAGTGTTTCTGTAATGCTGGGAGCCAAGCTAATGATCCGCTGAGATGGAGATAGCGGGGACACGCTGCTGTCTTGCAACGTTTTTTCAGGCTGCAACCAGACAAAAATAAATACCGCGATAAACAGCAGAATCGGCCAAAAACGTGCCATTTTGGCTTCCCTGTGACCAAAACAGCCTATTATACTGACTGATGTTGATACATATAGGTAAAACGCATGAATCAGGTAATGCAGCAGGCAGAGTGTTTATTTACGTTGCAGGCGATCGACGAAAGTCTTGAACAACTGGCCTCTAAGTTGAATCAGGAGTATGTGGATAAAAACCCAGTATTGCTGTGTGTGATGAATGGTGCAGTGATGACCATGGGACATCTATTGCCTAAGCTGCAATTTAATCTGGAAACCGATTACATTCATGCGACTCGCTATGGTGATAAAACGGTAGGCGGATCGTTGGATTGGCGTGCAAAACCCAGCATTGAATTGCATGGAAGGCATGTTTTATTAGTTGATGATATTTACGATGAAGGCTTCACATTGGCCGCCTTAAGAGAATTCTGTCAGCAATCCGGAGCCATGTCGGTTAAGACCGTGGTTTTAGCAGATAAGCAGCATGGCAACAAGCATGGCACACCGCCTGAATATATAGGCTTATCACTTCCAAATCGCTACGTTTTTGGGTTTGGTATGGATTACAAAGGCTATCTGCGCAATGCGCCCGGTATTTTTGCAATCAAGGAAAATGCATCATGATCGGATTGATTGGTGGTAGTGGTTTAAGTCAGTTAGAGGGCTTAGTTCTTGAACAGCAAATGCAGCGTGAAACGCCATTTGGTGAACCATCAGCACCATTAATGATTGGTAAGTTTGCGGGTAAAGACGTCGCGTTTCTACCCCGGCATGGAGAGCATCATACCATTCCGCCACATTCGATAAATTATCGGGCCAATATCTGGGCGATGCATCAGTTAGGCGTCGATCAAATTCTTGCCGTCGCCTCGGTGGGAGGCATTACCGAAGCATATAAGCCTGGAACGATCGCTTTGCCTGATCAATTGATTGATTACAGCTGGGGAAGGGAATCCAGTTTTGCCAGTGAGGATTTTTCTGCCGATAAACATATTGATTTCACTTATCCATTTGATGAAACCCTGCGCCAGCAAATACAACTGGCTGCCAATATCGAAGAAATGACAGTGATAGATGGCGGCGTCTATGCCGTTACTCAAGGACCTCGACTGGAAACCGCTGCTGAGATCCGCAGATTAAAAACCGATGGCGCCGATATGGTGGGCATGACTTTGATGCCGGAAGCTGTGCTTGCTCGAGAGTTAAATATCGCCTATGCCAGTATTGCGATTGTAGCTAATCAGGCTGCTGGTATAAGTTCACACCCGTTGACTATCGAAGCCATCCTGGAAACTATGGATGCAACAATGGGCCAGGTTCGTTGTTTATTAAAATGTGTTATTCCGTTGTTGTAGCTTCACCCTCAGTCGGTAACGAATAGGTTTCCGGGCCGGTCATATTGGATAACACCTGATCCGGAGTTGATACTGGAATCAGCTGTAAAATTGCCCCGAATCGCGGATGATCGAAATAATGCACCTGTCGACTACGAATGCGGCGTAATTCCACTAAGCGTGGTTGAGACAAGGTATGAAATGAATCACTTTCAACTGACCGGACACCATCCTGCAACCATAAGTCCAGATTGGCATGCAAGTATGTTGCGATATGAAAACGTACTTGGCCTTTCACTCGTTCTGATTCAATAGCAACTGCTTGAGCACGATTGCGATTCCCTACCGCTTGTTGCCAGGACTGATGACTCACTACCCGATAGCCAGCTGAATTGCGCAAGCGTTGGGCAATATCACCAAGATTTTTATTTTCTGCTGGTTGAATCGCTTTATTTGCCATACCTACGCTCAACGGAGCGGGATCCTGCAACGTAAATGCGGGTGATTGTTCGTTATCAGAGGGATTAAGAACTTCGAACACAATCAGCTCAACGTGGTACCACTGTTGCGCCTGTGCGGCGACGCCGATACTCATTAAACCGACGAATAATATGCTATTGGTTAGGTTCAGAAATTTCATAAAAAAGCAGTCCCGGATAACGAATGTGGCTATTGTCTTACGCTAACTCGAAAAAGTCCAAGATCCACCCGTTTGATGTACTTTGCTGGTATCATCAAATGAACATCAAAAGTCGCAATGGAGCAGAGTAATGGAAGGTTTTTCGCTATTTGTCATCGTGGTACTGGTCCTGGCCATTGTCCTTGTTTTAATGGGCGTCAAGTCAGTCGATCAGGGGTGGGAATATACGGTTGAACGCTTTGGTCGTTATACCAAAACATTGCGACCAGGTTTAAATCTCATTGTGCCAGTGATTGATAAGATCGGCGCACGCATTAATATGATGGAGCAGGTCTTGGATGTGCCTTCGCAAGGCATTATCACTAAGGATAATGCGATGGTACGGGTGGATGGCATAGTCTTTTATCAAGTTATTCATGCTGCAAAAGCCGCTTATGAAGTCAGCGGACTGGATAATGCGATTCTGAATTTAACCATGACTAACGTGCGTACTGTTATGGGCTCAATGGATCTGGATGAATTGCTCTCCAAACGTGATGAAATCAATACACGATTATTGACGGTAGTGGATGACGCAACCACACCATGGGGTATTAAAGTCACCCGTATTGAAATCAAGGATATTGAACCACCCGCCGATCTGATTGAAGCCATGGGCCGTCAGATGAAAGCAGAGCGGATTAAACGCGCTAATATTCTTGAAGCTGAAGGTCATCGTCAATCAGAAATTCTGCGAGCAGAAGGTGAAAAACAAGCTGCAGTTTTGGAGGCTGAAGGTCGACGTGAAGCGGCTTTTCGAGATGCCGAAGCGCGTGAACGTTTAGCGGAAGCTGAAGCTAAAGCCACAACCATGGTTTCAGAAGCCATTGCACAAGGTGACGTTCAGGCTGTGAACTACTTTGTGGCACAAAAATACATTGAAGCACTCAAAGATATGGCTAGTGCTAACAATCATAAAATCATCATGATGCCTCTGGAAGCGGGAAGTGTTATCGGATCATTAGCCGGTATTACCGAACTGGCAAAAGAAGCGTTCGTACGTAAAGAGAATTAAAAATGCCTTTCATTATCGATTTTTGGCATTGGTGGGTATTGGCAGTGGTGTTGATCACACTGGAAATCATCTTGCCCAGCTTTTTTGCCTTATGGTTAGGTATTGCAGCATTTATCACCGGCCTGGTGTTGCTGTTATTTCCAGCGATTCCCTGGCAGTTCCAATGGCTAATGTTTGCTGTGTTATCGGTGTTGAGTATCGTGTTGTGGCGTAGATATTACGTCAAACATCCCATTGCAACGGATGAGCCATTACTCAATCGACGGGGTGAACAACATGTCGGTCGAATTCTTACGCTAACTAATCCTATTGTAAATGGGCAGGGAAAAGTCATCCTCGATGATTCCACCTGGAAAGTACATGGTCCCGATTGCCCGACCGGTACTCGAGTTCAAGTTATCGCTGTAGATAACGTTATTCTTAAAGTTGAAATTATTGGTTAACGATGGCTTTACTGATCGATTTAATGCGTCATGGCGAACCCCAAGGCGGAATGCGTTATCGTGGGCAGCTTGATGATCCGTTAAGTGAGTTGGGTTGGCAGCAAATGCGGTCTGCTACTGCCAATGTTCAACCCTGGCAGCACATTGTCAGCTCGACCTTAAGCCGCTGTGCCGATTTTGCCAAAGAAGTTGCCGATAAAAATGCCATTTCATTACAACTGGATAAGCAATTTACCGAGATAGGTTTTGGTGATTGGGAAGGCAAAACAGCCAGTGAGTTGGAACAACACCATAAAGCAGCATTTTATGCTTTTTATGATGATCCGATTAACAATACTCCTGCTAATGCCGAATCACTCTTGGCATTTCAGCAGCGCATTCAGTACGCATGGCAAACATTAGTGCAATCGCATACTGATAAACATATTTTGTTGATCGCTCATGTCGGGGTGATTCGTGTCATTCTCACTGAGATATTAGCGATGCCTCTTGAAGCTATGTTTCGTATCCAAGTGCCTTACGCTGCGATTAGCCGCATTGTGATATACAACGAAGGCCCGAGACTCTATCCGCAATTACAGTTTCACGCAGGCACGCTATGACAGCGTTTTTTAATACCGGTCTTAGCCAGCAGCAGTTTCTGGATGAATATTGGCAAAAGAAACCATTAGTGATCCGGCAGGCTTTTCCTATGCCAGTATGTGATCTTAGTCCAAATGATCTTGCGACGTTTGCCTGTGAGGCAGAAGTCGAATCGCGCTTGATTGAAGAATTTGCGGAAAAACCTTGGCAACTGCGTCACGGTCCATTTGACGACAAAGATTTTGCGGCTTTGCCTGATACACATTGGACTTTGCTGGTCCAGGATATGGATAAGCATTATCCACCGTTACAGAATCTGCTAGAGGCATTTGTGTTTCTGTCTGACTGGCGCCGTGATGATGTGATGATAAGTTATGCGCCTGAAGGTGGATCGGTCGGGGCACATACCGACAGTTATGATGTATTTCTATTACAGGCGCAGGGAACCAGGCATTGGCAAATCAGTGATAAGCCGTTAATTTATGCGGCTTTCAGAGATGATACTGATTTACGCATACTGCAGCAGTTTTCAGCTGACCAGGACTGGGAATTACAGCCCGGAGATATGCTCTATCTACCACCTCACTTTGCTCATCATGGCGTAGCTTTAAATCCATGTTTGACCTTTTCGATAGGATTCAGAGCCCCATCCCAATTACAGTTGCTTGATGCTTTCAGTCACACCTTGTTAGAACAGGATGTTGCCGAACAACTTTATGCGGATGCTGATGTGGACGTTACTCACTCTGCAACTGAGATTGATGCCAGTGCAATCCAGCGCTTTCAGAATTTACTGCTGGAAACCATAACTGACAATGAAGGTTTAATAGCTTTGGCGGTTGGGCGGCTGGTGACTGAAACCAAATCAACTTTGCAGGACTTAGCGGAAGGATTTGTAACGGATAAACCTTCATTAGTTGAACTGGATGAACGCTTTCATGCGGGAGAGTATTTACAGCGTAATGACTATTTACGTTTTGCCTGGCATAAAGATTCAGCAGGAGCATATTTATTTGTGGCAGGAGAAGCCTATATCGCTGAGCTTGCTGCGGCAGAACATCTCCAGTGGCTAACCACTAAAGCTCATATCCATCAAACTGATTGGCAATCTATACGTAATTTTCCAAAGTTAATGGATATCTGTTGTGAATTGATTGCCGAGGGTGCCTGGTATTGGCCAGCAGATTTTGCTTAAGCTATTTAGTCTGCCGTTTGAATTCAGTATTGTGACATTTCGGGCAGGGTGGAATGCGGCCGGTTTTTTTGAAGTGCATTTCTGTTCCACAAGAATCGCATACTAACGTACCGATGCCGGTAATTTCACCAGTGTGATATTGCTGGGCCATTTGTGCTTGTGTCGCCAGTTGGCCGAGTTCGAGCCGGGTTCTATCCGCGACTGAAGCAAACAATTCATAAAGCCGTTCTTCTACGAGTTGTAAATCGAAGTTAAACCAGGTTGAAAATTCTTTTCCTGTGATTTCAAGATATTCGGCTGCATCCTGCAAATCACGTTCAACATAATAGGCAATCTTGTCAGCTTCTTCTGCAGTCACTTCTCTTAGCTCTATCGCCCGAAGTTTTGCAAGTTCAATTCGTTGCTTGAGTGTTGGAACTGCATTCGCTTCAGCATCATCAAAAAAGTGATGAATGCGTTCCATCATTTTGTCATAGGCGGCGGCGAACTTTTCTTCGAAGTTATTATCTGACATGACTTAACCCTTTATCTGATGCGGTTTTTAGGTTAACTTAGCACACATTAATCCAACGGAGGAAACCGTTTTGATCACAACACGCAAGCTATTGTTTGGCGGGTTTTTATTTTGTTTCAGCTTATTTTTGGCTGCTCTGTATATGCAACATGTGATGGAGTTAGAACCATGCCCGTTATGCATTTTGCAACGTGTGTTAGTGATGGTTACCGGGGTATTTTTCCTGATAGCGGCCATTCATAATCCGGCCAGAACAGGAACCAGAATTTATGTGGGATTGATCAGTTTATCGGCTTTATTGGGAGCATCGGTTTCAGCAAGACATGTCTGGTTGCAAAACCTTCCTGTTGATCAAGTGCCAAGTTGTGGTCCAGGAATGGGCTTTATTATGGAAAATTTTCCGCTGACCGATGCATTGTCTTTGGTGTTACGAGGGTCAGGGGAATGCGCTGAGGTTTCATGGACGTTTCTCAGTCTCAGTATTCCTGCCTGGACACTGCTGACATTTGTGGGAATGTTAAGCTTGGCAATTTTCGCTGCCTGGCGGCAGCAATAAACTGAAATTGAATAACTAAGCTGGCGTTAGACTATATTGGATTAACGGGCACGATAGACGATGCGGCCTTTGCTTAAATCGTAGGGAGTCAATTGAACAGTTACTTTGTCGCCAGTGAGGATGCGGATATAGTTTTTACGCATTTTGCCGGAGATATGTGCTGTTACAACATGACCATTTTCCAGTTCAACGCGGAAAGTAGTGTTAGGCATCGTGTCAATTACAGTGCCTTCAAATTCGATATGATCTTCTTTTGCCATACAGGTCTTAATTTACCAAGCTATTAAAAGATCCATTTTGCCGTAAAATCACTGATTATTCAAAGCTTTTTTATCAAAATTGCGCCATTGCCCATCAAATTGTTGTAAAGCGGAGAATCGGCTCTTGTAACGCATTTTAGGACTATCACTAATCCAATAGCCTAAATATAGCCAAGGCAAATTTTGTTGTTTCGCTAATTCGATCTGTTTCAAAATAGCAAAGGTGCCTAAACCTCTTGCAGAATGCTCGGGATCAAAGAAAGTATAGAATGCTGATGCGGCATCGGTAACAAAATCAGTAATAGCAACTGCAAGCAATTCCTGCCGGGTTCGGAATTCAATAAAGGCCGTATCACTCCAGCTGCTGGTGAGAAACTGCAGATAGGTTTCTTTACTGGGATTATCCATTCCACCACCAGCATGTCTATGTGCGATATAGCGTTGATAAAGATCATAGTGTTCCGCATTAAAAACAGCGGGTGTGATATTTATATACACATCATTATTATCACGTAAACATCGTCGTTGGCTGCGGTTCGGCTGAAAATTATTTACGTCTATTCTAACCGGAACACAAGCATCACATGCCGGACAAAATGGACGATATACGTGGTCACCGCTGCGTCTGAATCCGTGTTGGATGAGCTGACTGTATAGTACGTTGGTCAGCGGACGGAGTGGGTCGGGATAGATGTTTCGCGCTAGCCGGTCTTCAAGATATGAACAGGCATGCGGTCTGTCCTGATAAAAATCAAGGCTCATAGTTAAATGGTGATGTGTTAGTTTGCCAGGTGCCTGGTTGGCCGGGTATGGAGCATAAATGCTGTACTTGGCGAACAAAGCTTTCTCTGGGCAGGGTCATTGCGCCAAGACGCGACAAATGCTCAGAATAAACCTGACAGTCGATCAAAGGATATCCCCACATTCTAAGCTGTCGGGCAAGGGCAACTAACGCAATTTTAGAAGCATTTGTTTGATAACTGAACATGGACTCACCAAAAAACATTTTGCCTATGGATACACCGTAAATACCACCAACCAGCTGTTCATCCTGCCAGCATTCTACACTGTGTGCATATCCGGCCTGATGAAGTGCTGTATAGGCCGCAATCATTTCGTTATGGATCCAGGTTTCATGTTGTTCAGCAGGTACTTTTGCTTGTCTGGGTGCCGCACAGGCCTGCATAACAGCTTCGAAATCTTGGTCAAATGTAATATGAAAAGGTTTCTGCCGTAACGCTTTTTTTAAACTTTTACTGATATGCAGATTATCTGTTTGAAAGACCATGCGTGGATTGGGGCTCCACCATAAAATGGGGTCATATGCATTAAACCAAGGGAAGATCCCTTGTCGATAAGCATTCAACAACCGAGTGAGAGATAAATCGCCACCTGCAGCCAATAAGCCGTGAGAGGTGGCCTGTTCAACTGGTGGGAATGGACTGTCGGCAGATATACCTAACCAGCTGATAGCCATTAATTAATCATTTAGTTGTAAAGTAAGCTCTTTAGCCCAGAAAAGTGCATCAAGATATGCAGCCAAGAGCGCATCGGCACTCACAATAGAATAATCAATTCCGGACCAGTTTCCGCGCTCATAATTCAACACCTGATTGAGTGCCATGCCAGCGACACCCTCTTTGAGCAGCAGAGCGGAGTGTAATTCTTCACTCAGCGGCAAGTCTTGCAATAAAACCTCCAGCGGTTTGTCCATCAGGGCATCAAGAGTAGAGAACAGACCGGCAGCAAAAAACACATCAGCATGACCTTTGTAATATTTAGCTAATAGCTCACACATCCGTCCTCTGATCATGGCTGTGGTGCGTAATTCATTAGGTTTATTATCGAGGCCTGATAAACACAGCAGACTTGCCCAGGTTTTAATCTTATTCTGACCCAACATCACAATGGCTTGTCGAGTGCTGCCAACCTCACGCGGAAGACCAAAAAAAGCAGAATTGATTAACCGCAACAATTTATAACTTAAGGCAACATCCTGATTAATGATGTCAGCCAGTTCATCTACTTCTACTTCAGGATCCTGTAACTTAACCAACAGTTCCATTAAAGTTTGAGCAGCGGGAGCGATTTTTTTATCAAAACTGGTGTCGGGTAAGGTATAGAAAAAACCCTGTAACAAATCAATATTGTGTAATTGACACAAACTGAATTGCTTGGCCGCATTAACATTTAATGCACATAAGACCGCATGTTGTTGACGCCATTTCGGTAAATTTGCGGATAACTCGTCTGCAGAAAAGACATCTAAATCAATCAATAATGTTTGGCTCTCACCCACAGTTGATGTTGCATTTGCGGCATAACTGACATGCGTGGAGGGCGGTTTGGATAATGATTTTTCATTTGCTTCGATGATCAGATCAATACCCGGCATTGAATAATCAAAAAGTGCTTGTTGCCAGGATGCCGGGATCGTCAATAAGGTTTTTTGATTGTGATTAATTGCTTGCAGAATATCAGAGAGTTGCGACAGAAATTCAGGTACCGGAGAATCTTCATCCAGTAAATTACCATTGGTGTCAAGGAATGTCAGATGGTAGCTATCTACATCAAGTTTTTTGGAAATAAACAACGGCTGGCGGTGAATGAGACCGTTAAAGTGTTTAAGTGAGTCGTAGGCCGTATAGATTTCCGTCATGTAAATCCACTCTTAAAATTATCAGATTCGATTAATAGGTTTCTCTTCCAGAAAATGCATGAGAAAGTGTACCACTGTCAACATACTCAAGTTCACCCCCCAATGGAATACCATGTGCCAAACGCGTCACATAAATGTCTCTTGTCCGAGCCAATTCGCTGATGTAATGCGCTGTTGCCTGTCCTTCAACCGTAGGGTTAGTTGCCAGAATAACTTCCGTGATGGTTTTTTGCTCGAACCGTTCAATCAGAGCGGGTATGCCGAGTGCTTCAGGGCCAATACCATCTAAAGGGGATAAATGACCAGTCAGCACAAAATATTGGCCTTTATAATTTGTTGCTTGCTCAATAGCTATAACGTCACTCGGCATTTCCACAATACACAGTTGATCTTGGCGGCGGGAACTGTCACTGCAACGACTGCAAATATCAGATTCACTCAATATTCGGCAACGTTGACAATGTTTTACATTCGCCAATGCTTTGCTCAACATTTCAGCCAGATGTTCGCCACCGCTACGGTCACGCTCCAGCAAATGAAATGTCATCCGCTGGGCTGATTTAGGACCTACGCCGGGTAAACAGCGCAGAGCCTGAATCAATTGATCAATACTTGGTCCGAGAGTTGCCATATTTAGGAACTAGAAAGGCATCTTCATGCCAGGAGGCATCATACCGGCCATACGTTCCTGAGTGGTTTTCTCGACTTGTCTCACCGCATCATTAACCGCTGCAGCAATCAGATCTTCAAGCATGTCTTTGTCATCTTGAAACAGGCTGTCTTCAATGCTCACTCGTTTTACATCATGTTTGCCAGTCATAATGATTTGCACCATGCCACCACCAGCCTGTCCGGTAACTTCTACCTGGGCCAGCTCTTCCTGGGCTTTTTGCATATTGGCCTGCATTTGCTGGGCCTGTTTCATCAGATTACCTAATCCACCTTTCATAGGAGATCCTCTTTAAAGTTATAAGGGTTTAATTGTTGTGTCGATTATACGGGCATTAAATGCATTTTTGATCTGCTCAACTACCGGATCATTGTGTATGGCATCCACCGCATTTTGATGTAGTTCAGCGGCCTGTTGCGCACGTTCTGCAGCCAGTGTTGGCACATTTTCTGTATCTATTGCTTCTGTAAACACCAGTATGACTTCTACATCTAGCTGTTTACTGACTGCAGCTTGTAATTTAGCTACCGATTTTTCATTGGTCAGATGTTGTAATTCTGGTGCAACTGAAAGATAGATTTTTTGATTATCAGTACGGATGAACGCACAGTGATCGGCAAGCTGTCTGGCAAAAGCCGAGAGTTTTAACTGGGCGATCAAAGCCGTCCAGTTTGCCGTCGTTAAATTGACCAGTTGTTCGACAGACTCTGGCACAGATCTTTCTGATACTGTGATTTGAGGTTCGTTTACAGCCAATGAATCCGATGTCTGTTCAACTTGAGCTTCATTGATTTCCAGTGTTGCAACAGATTGAGGTGTTGCAACGATTTTTGGTGCTGATTCAGATGCATGATTATTGGTGGTATCTGGATAAGAAGTTGTTGAAGTAGATTCAACAATTACATGTGCCGGTGCGGTAGGCACAAATTCTGAGTCAGCTTGCGGCTTTTTTACGGGGGGCTGTCCCAAATTGGCATTTACCGCTTGAGGTTGGAAGCTCATCATCCGCAATAAGGTCATTTCAAAACCGCTGCGTGGATCAGCCGCGTAAGGCATGTCGCGTTTACCATGCAAGGCAATCTGATATAGCAGTTGTACCGTTTCTGTGCTGAAAATAGTGGCGAAATTCTGTAAAGCCGCGTCATCTTGCTGGTCAAGCGATTCTGCATCAGCAATCAATTGGATTGTTGCAATGCGCTGCAGACTGGTCATCAAGCCATCAAGTACCACAACAAAGTCACGACCTAAGGAAGCCAGTTCGTCAGTATGTGCCAGCAATGCTTTGGCATCTTTAGCTGCAAAGGCGTCAAGTAATTGAATCAGTTGCTGTTGTGACACACTGCCCAGCATCTGGCTGACAATTTCAGCTGTTACCATTCCACCAGCAAACGCAATCGCTTGGTCAAGAAGGCTCAACGCATCTCGCATACTGCCATCTGCAGCAAAGGCAATCTGGTTTAATGCTTCGACTTCAAACTCAATGTTTTCTTGCTGCAGGATAAATGCGAGATGGTCAGCGATTTGTTTGATATCCAGCCGCCGCAAATTGAATTGCAAACAGCGCGATAAAATCGTTACCGGCAGTTTTTGCGGATCAGTGGTGGCAAACAAAAATTTAACGTGGGGAGGGGGTTCTTCCAGCGTTTTTAACAAAGCATTAAAACTGCTGGTAGACAGCATATGCACTTCGTCAATCAGATAGACTTTGTATCTTCCGCGACTTGGCGCGTATTGAACATTATCGAGCAACTCACGGGTATCATCGACTTTGGTGCGTGATGCGGCATCCACTTCAATCAAATCGACAAAACGTCCACTGTCGACTTCCACACAGCTGTTGCATACACCACATGGAGTGGAGCTGATGCCTTGTTCACAGTTGAGAGATTTAGCGAAGATTCTTGCTAAGGTTGTTTTGCCCACCCCACGAGTGCCTGCAAACAAAAACGCATGATGCAAACGATTTTGATCGAGACCGTTGATCAGCGCGCGTAATACATGCTGCTGGCCGACGACTTCGGCAAATTTTTTGGGGCGCCACTTGCGGGCCAGTACCAGATAACTCATGTAGCTTGTCAGATACCCAATGTGGTCATAAGGGTGGTGACCCAAACCAGCCCAATCTCGGCGCCCGAGTCCGATGGCTGCGCTGCTCCCTTCCGGGCCTGACGTGGTAACCAACATATCGTCGCGAGGAGACCGGCTGGGCCACCATAGAGTTGGCTATTCTATGCTTTTTTTGGTTTTAGTGCCATGCATCAAGCCAATAAAAAACGAGAATTTTAGATAAGACCGCGTATGAAAATAAACAGACCAACATCTACACGCGCAAAAGATTATTTAGGGCATGACTTGAGGGCAAATCAATTGGTATAAAGAGACGGTGTTTTGCTTAAGTTGTTCTTGGCGTAACTAATTGAATTAAAATTAATTTAGTTACATTGGTTTAATTGGCGGAGAACGAGGGATTCGAACCCTCGATAGGCTATTAACCTATACACACTTTCCAGGCGTGCGCCTTCAACCACTCGGCCAGTTCTCCTATAAGGGGGCGAAAGCTTATCTCAGTTCGTGTTTTCTGGCAATGCTGTTGAATCTTCTTCAGTAATTTCATCTGTCGACGATTCTGTTTCTTTTACGGATTTATTCTGATTGCGTTGATTGGTTTGTCTTGCGTATTGCGCCAATCCTTTAAGGACTAGATCCGGTTCATGAATAAGTGGTTGTGGAAGTAACGGTATTAATTCACTCGCGTCACCACCTGTAATCAAAAAGCGAATTTCGTTTTTGAAATTTTGTTGCAGATCGTTGATGAGGTTTTCCAAGGTAGCTGTCACCATATAAAGTGTTCCAGCTTGAATGGCACTGTGAGTGTTGCTTGCCAATAACTTAAACTCACTTTCCTGTGTCACGTCATTTAAAGCATCTGTGTTATCAGTGAGCATTTGTTTCATCAAGGATAATCCAGGCAAGATTAATCCTCCTTGATGCATGCCTTTTTCAGTGACGATATCGACAGTAATTGCGGTGCCACAATCAATAATGCAGGTAGCTTGTCTGGCATGCTGGCGGCCAGCAACAATTGCTAACCAACGATCCACGCCTAATGTCTCTGAATGATCATAGGCATTAGTGACACCAAAACGTCTTTTCTCACTTTGAACAAATATGGGTGTAAGTTGCCATTGTTTTTCGATCCAGTCGATGAGTTGAGTTGCTATTTTCTCACCGGCTACATTGCTGACAAAAACAGCTTCGATCTCTTCTAGAGATTTCCAGGCTTTGTTCAAGGCTGCTTTGATGCCTGTCTTTGGTCGGGCGAAGTTCTGTGATTCAGCCAGGACTTTGGATTGTATGGTGGTCCATTTAATCTGACTATTACCAATATCGACTAATAAGATCATGAAGCAAACCTGATACTGAGGTGGCTGTTGGACAAGTAAGCAACTTGCTGGTCGCGCATATAACGTAATTCACCTTGTTCGTTGATACCACAAGCAAGCGCGGTAAATTGACCGTCTTCACTGATGATATTGATGGCTTGATTATGCAAGGCATCATATTGTGGCCATAACGGCAAAAAGTCGTTAAGACCACGATGAGAAAATAGCTCTAAAGTTTCAATCATATTTTGAATTATTTTGGCTGCCAGCCGATTGCGACAGGGGAGCGGGTTACAAAGTTGCTCCAGGCTGATAATAGGCTGAGGGATGGCAGTCTGTATATTGTCCGGTAGTGAGAGGTTCAAGCCGATGCCGACGGTAACGTAGTTTTGGCTTCCGTAACGTGATTCTACAAGAATTCCTGCAAGTTTACGCCGCTTATGTAAAACATCATTAGGCCATTTCAGTTGTAAGTCTTCGATCCCCAGTTCACGAAGAGTATTGATTAACGCAATGCCAATGGCGATGCTTAGGCCGTTGCGTACCGATTCGACCTTGAGCGGACGCATTATTGACAGATATATATTGCCCGTAGCGGGGGATAGCCATTGACTCCCGCGACGTCCGCGACCAGCTGTCTGCATTTCTGCCATACATATGGCAATACCTTTAATTCCGCTAT
>JAMDEF010000172.1 GCA_023488305.1 Gammaproteobacteria bacterium
TGGCCGCGAAATTGAACAAATGGCCAGTTTTCATCAAGTGAAACCAGACGTTTTTCTCTACGTAATCTGGTTTTAGCGGCATTGGCTGTAATTTGAATCAACCAAGTACGTAAGCTGCTGCGACCTGCAAAATCTGTCAGGGAGCGGATAGCTGAAATCCAAGCATCTTGAGCAATTTCTTCAGCAAAAGCTTCCCCAATAATAGCTTTGGCGATATTAACCATTGTTGGATGATATAAGGCTACGGCCATTTCAAATGCTGCCGCATCACCATCGAGCATTCCTTCAATTAATGCAGCATCATTTATAAAGTCCTGCCGTTGTAACTTATCAGTCATGGTGTCAAGTGCATCAATATAAGGTTGGCTGAGTTTACAAAGATTTTTTTATCTAAACACAAATTTCATCTGGGTTCGGATATTTTCATGTCTTGGTAGAGCAAAATTGGCCTGTTAAAAAAATTTCAGATCAATTTGTAACAAACGAATTGCTCGTCAGTCTATGCTAACAAGCCTGATCTTTGAGACGGGCTGATAATGAGATTTACAACATAAGGAATTTAAGACATGGCTATGAACAAAAAAACTTCTATCGCGTTGGCTGCCAGTGCAGCAATGACCGCTGGTCTGGCCCTTTCACCTATGGCTGCGGCGGATAGCAATCCATTCCAATCGACTGATTTGAACAACGGTTATATGCAGCTGGCTAAAGATCATGGCGAAGGTAAATGTGGAGAAGCCAAATGTGGCGAAGATGCCAAAAAAGATAAAGAAGGCAAATGTGGCGAAGCCAAGTGTGGTGAAGACAGCAAAAAAGATAAAGAAGGTAAATGCGGCGAAGGTAAATGTGGTGGTAACTGATTTATTCAGTAAATATCTTTAGTGATATACAGGGGCGTAAAGCCCCTGTTTTCCTCTACGGGGAATGAATATGATTACCTTCTTACAACGTTTACAGCAGCTATTGAACACTACCCGACAAGTTGACTTCGTTGCACCACTGTTATTGAGAGCTTACCTGATACCGGTTTTCTGGATAGCTGCCAATAACAAGTGGAATCCATTTAATCCTGACAGTTCATTGCAAAACACTATTGACTGGTTTGCCAATCCTGATTGGGGATTGGGTATGCCATTTCCTGAGCTGATGGCTTACCTCGCATGGTCCGCTGAATATTTCGGTGCCATTTTATTGTTACTGGGTTTAGCAGTGCGCTGGGTCAGTATTCCCTTAATGATCACTATGCTGGTCGCCGCTTTCAGTGTGCACTGGAAAAACGGTTGGCAGGCCATTCATGATCCGATGAGTGCCTTTGCTGCTGAGAATGCTGTTGAAGCAATAGAAAGACTGGATCGAGCCAAATCCATATTGCAGGAACATGGAAATTATAGCTGGCTGACGGAACATGGCAGCTTTGTTGTACTGAATAATGGTATTGAGTTTGCCGCAACCTATTTTGTGATGTTGCTGGCACTGTTTTTTATCGGCGCTGGCCGTTATATCAGTGTTGATTACTGGTTAGCTAAACATTACATGCCAAATGAGGTGAATCATGTGGATTCGTAAAAAACGTTCGTGGCATATTCCAGAATCCGAAGTTACCGATTATCAGGTTTATCTGAACAGGAGACAGTTTATCAATGGTGCAGCCGGTTTAGCTGCAGCGGGCGCTATGCCATTCAGTTTTGCTGCAAAAGCACCCACTGGTGAGTCTTTTGCCAATCTACAGCAAAGTGCTTTTTCTACCGAAGAAAAACTCACCACGTACGAATCCATCACTACTTACAATAATTTTTATGAGTTTGGCACGGATAAAGAATCACCATCCACATTAGCTGCCGATTTTCCTGATCGCAGTAAACCCTGGATGATCACCATTGATGGTGAGTGCGATAAACCGGGTCAATATGATTACAACGAACTAATCAAAACCCAGACATTGGAAGAACGGATTTATAGGCTACGTTGTGTTGAAGGCTGGTCTATGGTGATACCTTGGGTAGGGTTTCCATTAGCGGAAATTCTTAAACAAGCCCAGCCCAACTCTAAAGCTAAATTTGTCGAATTCACTACTTTGTATGATCCTGAGCAAATGCCCGGACAACGTCGTCGTGTATTGAATTGGCCTTATCTAGAAGGCCTGCGAATGGATGAAGCAATGCATCCATTGACTTTACTGGCAGTGGGTTTATATGGCCGTGAGATGCCCGGGCAGAATGGCGCACCGATTCGTCTGGTTGTGCCGTGGAAATATGGCTTTAAAAGTATCAAATCCATTGTGCGGATTCGTTTTGTAGAAGAAATGCCGTTAACGGCTTGGGTTCAGGCTAATGCTGGTGAGTATGGGTTTTATTCGAATGTTAATCCTGAAGTTAATCATCCACGCTGGAGTCAGCGTCGTGAAAGACGTATAGGTGAATTCCTCAAACGTGAAACACTTATGTTTAATGGCTATGGCGAAGAAGTTGCAGAGTTATATACCGGTATGGATCTAAAACGTTATTTCTAATGGGTAAACATATCTCCAGAGCTAAATGGCTGGTTTTCTGCGTTTCCTTATTGCCACTATTTTGGCTTGTTTATGCCTTATTAAGCGATCAATTGGGTGCCAACCCGATTGAAGCCGTGACCCGTGACACCGGCTTGTGGGCTTTGCGATTTATTATGCTGACATTATTGATTTCGCCGTTACGCAAACTGACCGGTATCAATGAATTTATTCGTTTTCGCCGCATGCTGGGGTTATTTGCCTTCTTTTATGCCAGCGTACATATGCTGCTTTACTTAGGGCTGGATCAGTTTTTTGATGTGCAGGAAATTTGGCTGGACATTATCAAACGACCATTTATCACAGTGGGATTCATCAGCTTTCTGTTACTAATTCCATTAACGATTACCTCTACCGATAAGATGATAAAAAAGCTCGGCGGGCGACGCTGGAAAAAATTACATTATTTAATTTATCTGATTGTCGTGCTTTCTTGTTTGCATTTTTATATGCTGGTCAAGCAAGATAAAACTGAGCCGGTAATTTATCTGCTCATTGTTATTCTGTTACTGGGATTCAGAGTGCTTAGCCAGCGTCGGCGTCATCAAGTAGCGGGTTCCTGAAGCCAATCTACTTGGCATTTACGGCTTTTTATTCGTAATAAATATTTCCACAAGGTTTTGATTTTCTTGCCAGAATGGCGCTGCATCAGGCTTTTGTCGACGTGTCAGAGTGTCAATTAAACAAAAACTGTTACAATGTGCGGCTGTAATTTATCGCGTTGAGATTTAAGAAGGTATATATGACTGATTTTGTCGATCACGATCCACAAGAAACGCAAGAATGGTTGGACGCTCTCGAGTCTGTGCTTGAAGCGGCCGGTGACGAAAAAGCCCATTACATTATTGAAAAACTCATTGATAAGGCGCGCCGTAGCGGTGTCAATCTGCCTTACAGTGCTAATACTGCATACGTTAATACCATTCCGGTGGATCAACAGGAACGCATTCCTGGTGACCAGGCAATGGAACATAAACTCAGATCGTATATCCGATGGAATGCTTTGGCGATGGTTGTCAAAGCTAATATGAAACCCGGCGCTGTTGGTGGACATATTGCGAGCTTCTCCTCCGCGGCTACGCTCTACGATGTGGGTTTCAATCACTTCTACAGAGGTGATGATCATGAAGAAGGCGCCGATATGGTGTTTGTTCAAGGTCATTCTGCACCTGGTATCTATGCCCGTTCTTTCCTTGAAGGTCGTTTGACCGAAGAGCAATTAGATAATTTCCGTTTTGAAGTAGATGGCAAAGGTCTATCTTCTTATCCGCATCCATGGTTGATGCCGGATTACTGGCAGTTCCCAACAGTATCAATGGGCCTTGGTCCAATTCTGGCTATCTACCAAGCGCGGTTCATGAAGTATATGCATCATCGCGAAATCACCAAAACATCTGGCCGCCATGTATGGGCTTATTTGGGTGATGGTGAGATGGATGAGCCGGAATCATTGGGTGCAATTACCCTGGCCGGTCGTGAAAAACTCGATAATCTTATCTTTGTGGTCAACTGCAACCTGCAACGTCTTGATGGACCGGTGCGTGGTAACGGCAAAATTATTCAGGAACTGGAAGCCTTATTCCGTGGCGCTGGCTGGAATGTATTAAAAGTTATCTGGGGCAGCGGTTGGGACCAATTGCTGGCACGTGATACTGACGGCTGGTTGCTCAAACGCATGGAAGAAGTGGTTGACGGCGAATATCAGAATTACAAAGCCAAAGATGGTGCTTATGTTCGTAAGCATTTCTTCGGTAAATATCCGGAATTACTGGATATGGTTTCCGATATGACCGATGAAGATATCTGGCATTTAAGCCGTGGTGGTCACGATCCACGCAAGATTTATGCAGCATATAAACGTGCAGTAGATCATGTTGGCCAACCCACGGTTATTCTGGCTAAAACCGTTAAAGGTTATGGTCTGGGTCAGGCCGGTGAAGGTCAGAACATTACTCATCAACAGAAAAAAATGGAAGTGGAACATATGAAACGCTTCCGCGATCGTTTCAATATTCCTATCCCTGATGATGAAATTGAACAAATCCCCTACATCAAACTTGATGATGACAGCGCAGAGAAAAAATACCTGCTGGAACGTCGTAAAGAGTTAGGCGGGTTTATTCCGAAACGCAATCACAGTGCTCCTGCACTGGAAATTCCGCCAATCAGCATTTTTGATGCGGTACTCAAAGATAGTGGCGACCGTGAATTATCCACCACAATGGCATTTGTACGGATATTAACCGCATTAATTCGCGATAAAAAAATTGGCAAGAATATTGTGCCAATCGTGCCGGATGAAGCACGTACCTTTGGTATGGAAGGCTTATTCCGTTCTATCGGTATCTATTCTTCATCTGGTCAGAAATATGAACCGGAAGATTCGGGCAAAGTTATGTGGTATCGCGAGGATACCAAAGGCCAGATCCTCGAAGAAGGTATTAATGAAGCCGGCGCGATGTCGGAATGGATATCGGCGGCAACAGCTTATTCCAACTACAACGTGAATATGGTGCCGTTTTACATCTATTACTCGATGTTTGGGTTCCAACGTGTAGGTGATTTGTGCTGGTTGGCGGGTGATATTCAGGCTAAAGGCTTCCTGCTTGGTGGTACCGCAGGTCGCACAACATTGAACGGTGAAGGTCTGCAACATCAGGATGGACACAGTCTGATTCTGGCCAACACGATTCCAAACTGCATCAGCTACGATCCAACCTATGCCTATGAAATGGCGGTTATCGTGCATGAAGGCATGCGCCGGATGTATGAGAAACAGGAAGGTGTGTTCTATTACATCACTGCGATGAATGAAAACTATACCCATCCGGCAATGCCTGAAGGTGTGGAAGAGGGCATCATCAAAGGTCTGTATCAGTTGAAATCGGGTGGCAAACACAAAGTCAAAGCCCAGTTGATTGGTAGTGGCACCATCCTGCGTGAAGTTGAAGCTGCAGCGGAAATGCTCGAAAAAGACTGGAATGTCTCTGCCAATGTGTGGAGCGCGACCAGTGTGAATGAGTTGGTACGTGATGGTATGGACGTTGAACGTTACAACCGTCTGCACCCAACTGCTGAGAAAAAACGCAGCTATATTTCACAATGTCTGGATGATCAGGAAGGTGTGGTTATCGCGTCTACAGATTATATGCGTCTGTATTCTGAACAATTACGTCCTTGGATCAAACAACGTTATGTTGTTCTGGGTACCGACGGCTTTGGTCGCAGTGATACCCGTGAAAGATTACGCAGCTTCTTTGAAGTGGATCGTTATCACGTGGTGGTTGCCACCCTCAGCGCATTAGCTGACGAAGGTACTATTAAATACGATGTGGTTGCCAAAGCTATCAAGCAATACAACATTGATGCTGACGCAACAAATCCAGTTAAGGTTTAGAACATGGCAGATTTAATCGAACTAAAAGTCCCTGATATTGGTGATTTTGATAGCGTTGAAATCATTGAAGTTTTAGTCGCCGAAGGTGATTCAATTAATGCTGATCAGGAAGTGATTACCATTGAGTCTGATAAAGCGATGATGGAAATTCCATCATCGTTAGCCGGCACCATCAAAGAAATGAAAGTCAAAGTGGGTGATAAAGTCAGCGAAGGTTCTGTTATCGCTTTAATTGAATCAAGTGATTCCACTGAAAGCAGTGAAAAAACAGAAAAACCTGTCGAAAAAGCAGCTGAAGGCAAACCAGCAGAGAAAGAAAAACCTACGGCGGTTGAGAGTAAAACGGCACCGACGCCAACAGTGGCGAACCCTGAACCAGAAAGAACTGAAACATTGCCTTATGCACCGGATACCGGTTCAGCTAAAAAACCTTCACATGCATCACCTTCAGTACGGCAGTTTGCTCGTGAATTAGGTGTTCCTTTGGCTGCGATTGTTGGCAGCGGTCAAAAAGGCCGTATTACCAAAGAAGACGTTCAAAACTTTGTTAAACAGGTGATGAATGCCCCAGCACCCAAAGCTGCTGAAGGATCTGGAATTCCGTCAGTTCCGGTAATTAACTTTGAACAGTTTGGTGAAATCGAAAGCGTAGAACTGTCACGCATCAAGAAAATCTCCGGCAAACACTTACATGCATGCTGGTTGAATATTCCACATGTCACGCAATTCGATGAAGCCGATATCACTGAACTGGAAGAATTCCGTCAGGAAAACAAAGATATGGCTGCCAAGAAAGGGGTCAGCCTGACGCCATTGGTGTTCATTATGAAAGCCGTTGTTGCTTGTTTGAAACAGTATCCGGAATTTAACGCTTCATTAAGTGAAGACAAACAAAGCCTGATTTACAAAAAGTATTACAACATCGGTGTGGCCGTTGATACGCCAAATGGCTTGATGGTACCGGTAATCCGTGATGTTGATAAAAAAGGCTTCCTGGACTTGGCCGGTGAATTAGGTGAAATCAGCGCCCGTGCCCGCGAAGGTACATTAACGGCTAAGGATTTACAGGGCGGAACCTTCTCTATTTCCAGTCTGGGTGGGATTGGTGGTCAATTCTTCACCCCAATCGTCAATGCTCCTGAAGTCGCTATTCTGGGTGTTAGCCGTCACCAGATGAAACCGGTCTGGAACGGTAAGGAATTTGAACCGCGACTCATGTTGCCATTGTCGATTTCCTATGATCATCGGGTGATTGATGGTGCGGCAGGCGCACGCTTTACTGTGATGCTAAATCAAATGTTGTCGGATATCAGGAAGGTATTGTTATGAGTTTGATTGAAGTCAAGGTGCCGGATATCGGTGATTTTGATGCAGTTGAAATTATTGAAATCCTGGTTGCTGAAGGCGATTCAATTAGTGAAAATCAAGACATTATCACGCTTGAATCAGATAAAGCCGCGATGGAAATCCCTAGCTCTGCTGCCGGCATTATCAAGTCTTTAAAAGTTAAAGTCGGTGATAAAGTCGCTCAAGGTGATGTGATTCTGACGTTGGAAAGCGAAGCTGATTCTGCGGATGAAGAAAAACCTGCAGAAACCAAAACGGAAGCTGCTAAACCCGCTGACACGCAAACTGAAAAACCTGCTGAAAAAGAGCAGGCAGCACCTGCTGTTAAAGCAGATATGGCAACTGATGCCGATATGCAAGCCGAAGTGGTGGTTTTAGGCTCGGGCCCCGGTGGTTACACGGCAGCATTTCGTGCTGCGGATTTAGGCAAACAGGTGATTTTGATCGAGCGTCATCAACGAATTGGTGGTGTCTGTCTGAATGTTGGCTGTATTCCTTCAAAAGCTTTATTGCATACCGCTCATGTGATTAATGAAGCGAAACATATCGCTGAAAATGGCGTGACATTCGGTGCACCCAAAATTGATATTCGCAAAGTTGCAGATTGGAAAGACAGCATTGTCTCCAAGTTGACCGGCGGATTATCGGCTTTGGCCAAGCAACGTAAAGTCACCGTGGTACATGGTGAAGCCCAATTTGCCGGTGCAAATTTGATGCAGGTCAAAACTGACGATGGTGTTAAAACTATCAGTTTTGAAAACTGCATTATTGCCGCAGGTTCGCGGGTAACTAAAATTCCAGTTTTCCCTAATGATGATCCACGGATGATGGACTCGACTGATGCGTTGGAATTGGAAGATATTCCAAAAAAACTGCTGGTTATTGGTGGTGGCATTATCGGTCTGGAAATGGCAACCGTTTACAACGCGCTGGGTTCAGAAATCAGTGTAGTGGAATTGCAGGATAGTTTGATTCCAGGCGCCGATAAGGATCTGATCAAACCGTTACATAACCATATTCAGAAACAATACAAAGCGATTTATCTGAAAACCAAAGTCAGCAAAATCGATGCGTTAAAATCCGGCCTGAAAGTTACGTTTGAAGGTGATAATGCGCCGGAACCACAAACCTACGACAAAATCCTGGTTGCGGTTGGTCGTTCACCAAACGGTAAATTGATTAATGCAGAAGCGGCGGGCGTAACCGTCAATGATTATGGCTTTATTAAACTTAATGCACTACTC
>JAMDEF010000062.1:0-1832 GCA_023488305.1 Gammaproteobacteria bacterium
ATGTTTTATTTCAGGCATTGTTGACTCAAATGCACTGTTTTTTATTGGCAGAATATGATCTGCTGCCTCAGCAGTTTCACCTTCTGGAAAACTCCATAAGCCTCCCCAGATTCCATTTGCTGGACGCTGTTCTAATAATATCTGTCTATCCTTATTAATATATACAAACCAATTAGTCTGACGCGACGGTATCTGCTTTTTGACTTTTCGTACCGGAAATAAAGTGGGTTCTCCTGATGCATAAGCCATACAGTCAGTTTGCAAAGGACAGCTATTACAATCTGGACGGCTGCGAGTACATAAAGTGGCACCTAAGTCCATTTGTGCCTGAATATAGTTAGCAATACGAGTTGAAGGCAGTAATTGCTCGGCACGTCTCCACATAGCGGTTTCAGCTTGTTTTTCACCCGGCCAGATAGTGATTGCATCATAGCGGGCAAGCACACGTTTTACATTACCATCCAGAATAGGAAATGGTTGATGATAGGCGAGTGCCATAATTGCCCCTGCAGTCGAGCGTCCAATTCCGGGTAAATCGAGTAATGCCTGAAAATCTTGTGGAACCTTAGCATTATGTAATTGCTGCATTTGTATTGCAGCTTTATGCAGATTGCGACCTCGTGCGTAATAGCCCAGCCCTGACCAAAGACTGAGTACCTCGTCAATATTGGCATTTGCCAAAGCATGAATATCAGGAAAACGCTCAATGAAACGTCTGTAATAAGGGATAACGGTAGATACCTGAGTCTGCTGCAACATGACTTCTGAGAGCCAGATATGATAAGCCGTAGCGTTTTGCTGCCAAGGCAAATCCTTACGACCATATTGGTCATACCAAGCTAGCAAACGCTCACTGAATGAATGATTAGTCAAAATAAAAACAAGCCGTGGCCTATTATGTCCATGGCCTGAAGTGCAAGAATTAGAATAATTTTTTCAGCCTCTCTTTCAGCAAATCTTCGGCTGAAGGCGCAGGTTTAGTTTCTTCTGCTTCTTCTGTAGTTTGATCTTCAGTAACGGGCTGTTCGCTAGTTTCTGTTCCTGATTCAGTTGGTGTCGCAGATTTAGATTCGATTCCCAGTTTGCCACCTAATAAACCACCAAGACCTTCACCGAGTTTTTCTTTTAGTTTTTCTTCCGCCTTGGCCTTGATTTCACCGGTCGCCTGATCCTTTAAAACGGATGCCAAATCAACCGATGGGCGAGGATTTTCAAAACTGCCAGTGATTTTGACCGGAATAGTTAAACCTCTTAAATCTTCCAGGCCTTTACCGCCTTGGCCTTCGGCAGTACTCACAACTGACACTCGGACGGCATAATCAATAACTTCTCTGGGAATATCGATGTCACCGGCACCGGTCACTCGCAGTAGTGGGGACATCAGCTCAAGATCTTGATTGTTAACAATGCCTTCCTTTGCGGTAAATGAGCCTTTCAAACTGCTGAAATCAGTTTGAACCGGTCCAGCTGCTTCGGTGGCTCGTTGACCGGAAATAACCGCCTTGGCCTGACGAATTGCTTCAGCAATATTGATGCCTTTTAAGGCACCATCTGTAAATGAAAATGCACCGTTACCAGCCAGACTTTGTTTAATGCCATCGATGTCTTTGCCACTGCCATTGAGTTTTACGTTTGCATTGGCGGTGCCAGAAATACGGTCATTACCCGTTAGATCCTTTAATAGTGGTCCTGCCTGCACACCTTGCAGGTTTTCATCTACAGCAAGCTTTAACGTATCACCACGGGCTTGCGGTAAATGAGCCTTTCAAACTGCTGAAATCAGTTTGAACCGGTCCAGCTGCTTCGGTGGCTCGTTGACCGGAAATAACCAC
>JAMDEF010000062.1:1842-7032 GCA_023488305.1 Gammaproteobacteria bacterium
GTGGTCCTGCCTGCACACCTTGCAGGTTTTCATCTACAGCAAGCTTTAACGTATCACCACGGGCATCAAGGTTGACATTACCCTGGTACTTTCCCTGATATAACTCCGCTGATAATGGACTGAGTTTTATCTGTCCATCTTTGGCATCAATAGTAATAACAATGTTTTCACTGCTGATGCCACTTGCTTTAAGTTTGCCAATTTTAAAACTGCCTTTAGCATTGATATCGCGCAAGGTTTCTAGTGGAAATTCACTGCTTTGAGCCGCTGCAGCAGTGGCAGGTGTAGCGACTTCTTTGGCAGGCTTTGCATCCGTTGCTTTTGCTTCTTTTTCTTGTACCGGTGGTAAATAGCGATCAGCATCAATTTGGTCTAAAGTCAGATTGAATGTATAGGCAGGTTTTTCAAAATTGCTGATGCCAAACTGGCCGGCAAGCTGACTTTGATCAAGTGTCAGTTGAAGATCTTTAGCATTAATCGCGTCTTTGCTACCACTGATTTCACTGCTCAATTGAACCAGCTCCAAAGTGCTGTTATCTGCCATTTCGGGCAGCTCAATTTTTAGATCGCTGGCTAATTTACGCAAATTAAACGGTTTAATTTGCACATTACCGTTAAATGCAAGATCGTCAGACAGAATTTTTTCGGCCTGCAGACGACTATTCATCGTCAAGTCTGCCAACTTAATAATCAGATCGCTGGCTTGGAAAGTTTCGTCGGCGAGATTGGCAACAATATTTGTCTTCACATCCAGTTTAGCTTTACCGCCCGGCAATTTTTCATTTTCAATATCACCATTGATAGCCAGGTTAGTAATACGATGTTGCTGTGTTGCCAGATTAGCTTCGACCAAACCAGTTAACTTGGCATCAATTTTTTGATCAGTGCCGCTGGCTTGTAAATCCATTGCAAGGTTATTAATCGTCACTAATTCCCTGGCCATATTTGCGTTTATATCAGCTGTAAGATTCAGGTTAGCGCGTTGCAATGGCATACCACTGCTGTTGGCAACAGTATTGAATTTGAGTGATTCCAATGCGTAAATTTGTTTGTCTAAATCAACGATTACCTTGGTATCGATTTTGATATGAGCTTTTACATCCGGTTTGGTGCTAATTAAGTCAAAAGAGGTTGTTAATGCAGTAGGTTTGCCTGGAACCAATGGATCGGTATCCAAATTGAGATTACGTAATTGGAAATTTTGATCTTTGCTAGCATCAGACCATAAAACGTTGGCATTGCTTAATTTAACTCCAGCGATGTTGATAGCAGACAGACCTTGGCGTGGTTCTTTGGCCGGTTTTTCTGTAGCAGGTGAAGCAGCTTCCTCTGTTTCAGCTTCAGTTTTGGTCAGATCATCCCAATTGGTTACACCTTCTTTATTGGTTTCCAGATTTAACAACAATCCATCCAGAACAATGGTGTCCATTTCAAGCTGTTTTTTCAGCAAAGGCATCAGTTTTATACGAATTTTGGCAGCCTGTACGCTGGCAAAAGATTCTGCTTCGAAACCGCTGGCATTACTCAGTGATAATGCTCCGAGATCTAGTGCTATCCAGGGAAATACTGATAAACCGATATCCCCTTGTAAAGTCAATTTACGACCAGTTGCCTTTTCAACCTGAGCCGCAATCTCATCTTTATAATCATTTGGGTCAATAATGAAAGGAAGTGCCGCGATAGCCGCAATAGCAATAATGATTATGGCGATAACCAGTTTGATAAAGGTGCGCATGCTTTGGATCCTGTACTTTAGAGGGGTGTATTAAGGAGATGATAAGCCATTTGAGTGGGTTTATGAACCGGCTTTGACGATATAGGTGAAACGTTCATAGTCCAATGTTGCTGAAAACATATCCTTGGTTTCCACATCCATAGTCTTCCCATTAGCATTAAATACCGTCAGTTGGCGTCTAGGGCTAAAGACACCTTTCTGAGTAATTAGTGCTGGAGATTGCGTATTTAGTTGTAAACCCGGATATAAGAGATTTCCTATTTTAGGCTGACAGGTCACCACTTCGGGATCACCTTCAATCAAGCTAAGGCCGGCCTGACCGTTATTTAGCCAGTCATTACAAAACCAGCAAATGGTCGCGAGTTGCAATTTGCTTGGCATCTTGAGCAATATCAATTCGTCTACATCAATGCTGTCTTTGCAGTCAGCAATATGCAGCAAACTGCCTTGCTCCGAATGATTTACAACAACAGCTTTTACAGTAGTTGTCGCTCCATTTAAAAAATTCACTATGTTTTGGAAACCATAAACAATTTCGATATTACTGGATTCGGTGAGCTGTTTTCGGGGTGACTGACGTTGATAATTAGCGGCCAACTGCGGTAAAACATGGCGAATCAGTTGTAAATCCAGAGTATTTTCTTGTTTACGTGTCGGGATGAGTTTTTGTCCGAGAACGGTCAACACATCCTGAGTTTGCAACATGCGGTTGTCCGCAAGCACACGGATTAAATGAGGGGTTTTGGTTAAGGCTTTCGGAGCATGGTCTGCTTGCACTTCAATACAAAAATAACCAGTTAATAGGAAAGTATTCTCAATAACTTGTTGTTGCGGCGGGATAACCGTAATGGCGACTTTATCCAGCATATCTGCAAACATGGCATACAGCCGGTTGACGGCAAACTTCGATAAGCTGTATGGATCGGCAATGGCTGTTAAGGCCACACGCTTATATATATCATTGAAGCTTTCAGTTTTACCGAGCGTTGGAATTTCTGGCTGCAGATCTGTTGCGTTGGCCTTTTCCAAATACATCAACAACTGATTGAGTTGTAACCAGCAATCTTTTGGTGCCGTTCGATAATGCATATAAGCATGCAAAAGTTGTAAAGCAATCAGGCTGCTGCCCCGGTTCAAACAAAACAGATAACGAGGCTGATCGGCAGGGCGTTCGCCACGTTGATAATGTTTATCGGCCAATGTGAAATATAATTCGGCTAGACAACGTAATGTATGACTGAAATTGCTCAGGTTTTTAAAAGTTGATTTTTTGACGGTGGTTGATGTGGCAATAATTTTGCTATCACGCTGTAATAAAAGACGTTTCAATTCCTGATAATAAACGTCAAGCAAGTTGATCTGGCGACTTTCAGAAATATGCTGCTGTTTAATCGCTTGCAAATTCACTAATAGAATTGACAGACGTTGCGGTAAATCATCGGTCAGTTGAGATAGCCATATTTTTAATAACGCAGGATCCGTAATAATCTCTCCACGTCGTTCGTCAGAAACAATGGAGGTGAGTAAATGCAGTTCAGGAAGATCCGCTGCCGGTTTGGCCTGCGAACGTAACCATTTATTGCCAAGCCACATGCTGAATAATTTGGGATTAATTAATCTGGCGGGCGATTGTAGAAAATGAAAACCGTTGGTGGATAACTTAGTAGATTGCGAGAAATGTCTTTCAGCGAAAGCAAAAACAGAAAATACATTATTGCTCGTCAATGGCAGTTTTATTTGCAGCAGGTTCGGTTCACGATGGCTTTTGCCACGACTGCAGTAGATATTAAGCAAATTGATGTCACGTTGTTGCCAGGCTTTTAGACCTTCTGCATTATCGATATTATAAAAATATAGAACCGCATGCCCCAAACGACTGAAGCGCCATTGGGGCGTTAATGAAGCCTGGTATTGCGATAAAAATAATTGCAGTTGTTGTTGATCTGCATCTGAGAAGCCGAAGCATCGTATCCGCAGATTAGCCAATTTAGATTTGCTCCGCCTCAATCGCTGGATGTATTTGGCGAAGTCGTACTGTTCTTATCGCATTATCCGCAGTTTGAATCACTTCGATAATATAACTGTTGATTCGTATACTGACGCCAGGGTCAGGAATGCTTTCCAAATATTCCAAAACCAAGCCGTTAATTGTTTTGGGGCCATCGGTAGGCAAATCCCAATCCATAGTCCGATTTAATTCGCGAATATTCGCTGAGCCATTAATAAGATAACTGCCATCACTTTGCGGATGAATTTCCTTTTCGTCATCAATAGTATTGGCAGTGAACTCGCCGACAATCTCTCTGAAAATATCTTCCAGAGTAATCAATCCGAGTAAGTCACCATACTCGTCTACGACTAGCCCGGTACGGCGTAATTTGCGTTGGAATTGAATTAATTGGGTATTAAGAGGAGTGCCTTCGGGTACGAAGTAAGCTTCTTTGACAATGCTTTGAAAGGTTTGCGGGTTCAAATTATCCTGTGTCATCAGATTCAAGGCTTTCCGCACATGCAATATGCCAACTATATTATCCATACTGTCACGGTAGACCGGCAGCCGTGTATAACCGCAGTGTGACAACTGTTTGATAATTTCTGCGAACGGCTGATTGATATCGATTCCTTCGATTTCATTACGTGGCACCATCACGTCATTCACAGTGACTTGCTCAAGATCCAAAATACTCATCAACATATCTTTATGTCGATTCGGGATCATGCTGCCAGCCTCCATTAACGCCACTCGCAGTTCTTCTATATTGATAGCTGTTGAGGTGGCATCTTCTCTGGATACTCCGAATAAACCCAGTAATCGATTGGTGATAATGCTGGTAAACCAGACTAGTGGGTAGAGAATGAATAACAGGGGCTTTAAAACGAAACTGGCCGGATAGGCAACGCGTTCAGGATGCAGAGCGGCTAATGTTTTGGGGGTGACTTCAGCGAATAATAATATGACCAGAGTCAAGGTAAAGGTCGCAACCACAATACCGTTCTCACCGAGCAATTTAATACCGATTACGGTTGCTATGGCCGAGGCAAATATATTGACGAAATTATTGCCTAGCAGGATCAGACCAATTAATCGGTCAGGCCTGGCCAGCAGACTACTGGCAATCATCGCTCCACGATGGCCTTGTTGGGCAAGGTGTTTTAAACGATAGCGGTTTAAGGACATCAACGCTGTTTCTGAGCTGGAAAAAAATGCTGAAAGAACTAAAAGTAGAAACAGGATTAGAAACAAAGCGATTAAAGAAGTATTTTCCAGCATCTATTTAACTTTGTATTAGGAATTCAAGGATGATTTTGCTACCAACATACGCCAGCAATAAAAATCCGAAACCGGATAAAGTCCATTTTACGGCTGTCTGGCTACGCCAACCATATTGATGCCGACCCCACAACAATGCTGCAAAAACCAGCCAGGCGATAATGGAAAAAGCTTTATTTCAAAT
>JAMDEF010000062.1:7042-8362 GCA_023488305.1 Gammaproteobacteria bacterium
GGAAAATACCGTTTTATGAGCTACATGCTGAGCAATAAAATCATTTACAAACACAAATCCGGTAATTAATCCTAAAGTGAGCAATATGAAGCCAGCGTAAAGCAATTGAAATAAAGCTTTTTCCATCGATTGCAGTGGTGGAAGTTTGCGCACCCAGCCACCGGCATGTTTATTACGCAGATGTCTTTCCTGAATCGCTAAAATGATGGATTGCATTGCCGCCAGTGCAAGTAATGCATACGCGGTGAGTGATAATAAGATGTGCCACTCTAAAGCGGGATCGCTTAGGGTTCGTTGACTTCCCGGAGCTTCTACTCTGAGCATCAGACATAAAGCGACCAATGGATAGACTACAATTCCCGGATGAGCTACAGGAGAACGTAAACCTGTTAGCATGGCAATAAATGCCATTAACCAGGCAGCTATAGACAATGTGCTCATTAGACTGAGATCCCAGCCTTGTGCAAATTTCATGGTGAAATAAATATCTGCGGCATGGAACAGCAATGCCAATGTGGTCAATATACCAATCGGTAAGGCAAGTTTATTGGCGTTATGATCACGTTTCACAAAGTCACGGATCAAAATAACGCTGCTACTTAAATACAGTAGGAAGGCTAATGCGTTGGCAATGGCCATGAGGGGAGATCCTTAAGTTCCAATTATGTTATCCAATTAATTGCTGGCCTAATCATAAACGATAAGCTGCTTCGCCGGATATCATATCAGTTATAATGCCTTATCAATCTAGATAGTACTGATTTTCAGACTCCAACGATGCAGGATACATTATGTTTGACAGCCTAAGTGACAGACTCGCCGGTAGCCTCAAAAAACTGCGTGGTCAAGGTCGAATCACTGAAGACAATATAAAAGAAACATTACGTGAAGTGCGTATGGCTTTGCTTGAAGCTGACGTGGCTTTACCTGTCGTTCGCGATTTCATTGAAAAAGTGAAAGAGCGTGCGATGGGGCAGGATGTAATGCGTAGCCTTACTCCCGGCCAGGTTTTTGTCAAAATAGTAAATGACGAACTGGTCGCCGTGATGGGCGATGAGGATAATAGTCTTAATCTCAACAGCCAGCCCCCGGTTGTTATTCTTATGGCTGGTCTGCAAGGTGCAGGTAAAACCACTAGTAGATTGCGAGAAATGTGTGGCAAAACTGGCCAGATTCTTAAAAGAAAGACATAAAAAATCGGTAATGGTCGCCAGTGCGGACGTTTATCGTCCAGCGGCGATAGAACAGCTTAAAACACTGGCCATTGATGTTGAAGCAAAGTTCTTCCCCAGCGATGCCAGTCAGGATCCGGATGGAATA
>JAMDEF010000003.1 GCA_023488305.1 Gammaproteobacteria bacterium
GCGACGGGCTTCGTAAGCTTTAATATCATCTGTATGCTGTAGAGTGAGACCGATATCATCCAGACCTTCAAGCAAACAGTGTTTTTTAAAGCTATCAATTTCAAAATGAAATTTTTCACCGTTTGGCAACAGAATAGTTTGCTCTGGTAAATCAACTGTCAGCTGGTAACCCGGAGTCGCCTCAACTTGTTCAAATAATGTATCAATCTGTTTTTCATCAAGCTTGATGGTGAGAATGCCGTTTTTACTGCTGTTGCTAAAAAAGATATCAGCAAAACTTGGGGCAATAATTACCCGGATACCAAAGTCTTCCAAAGCCCAAACAGCATGTTCGCGACTCGAACCACAACCAAAATTTTCCCGTGCCAACAAGATAGTGCCGCCCTGATAACGCGGTTGATTCAATTCAAAATCAGGATTTAACGGCCGATTAGTGCAATCCTGGCCAGGCTCGCCATGATCCAGATAACGCCATTCATCAAACAGATTCGGCCCAAAACCACTGCGTTTAATTGATTTTAAAAACTGTTTTGGAATGATCGCGTCGGTGTCGACATTCGGCCGATCCATTGGTATGACTATTCCGGTTTCGACAGAAATTTTTTGCATGTTCACCTCTTAATTTTTTATCGCAGGACCTTGTGTAATGACTATTTTGTTGTTTTAGGGGTCATTTCTTATTAAATCAAGGTTGTTTAACCTGCTGTAATTCTCTTTTTATGCTGATCTTGCAAGCGATATGGGCAATATCAAAAACCTGCAAATAATACCATTGTTTGCAGTGATATATTGCTTTGCTGGCAATCTAGTGGAGTTTAACGGACTTGTTGAATTTCACTTTCAATCGCGTCATGTTGTTGAATCAACTCGTCTATAGACTGTGTAAAGTCAGGGTCTATTGAACCTTTTAGTACAACAATTTCAACACGACGGTTGGTGGCTCGATTGGCAGCGGAGTCATTCGGGGCTAAAGGTTTAGTATCCGCATAACCTTCCAATACAAATCGCTCTGGCGGAATCGTATTGTAATTAAGTAGCTCATGAACAACAGATGTTGCTCGTGAGGTTGATAACTCCCAATTTGAACGATAACGGGCTGTGCTGATCGGAATATTATCGGTATGGCCAGCCACGGCAATTAAACCGTCAGTCTGCGTTAGAACCTCATTGATTTTTTTCAGGATCGGAATAAAGTCTTGATTTAATGTTGCATCGCCAGAGGGAAAAGATCCACGTTCCCGAATACGAATAACGATACGGTTGAGTTGATTTTCAACAACGATCAAGCCTCTTTCGATTTCCGACTCCAAAGCCTGTTTAAATTCTTCTACTTCTTCTGCCACTTGCTTTGCCTGTGCTTCTGCCACCGCTTCCGCATCCATGGTGATTTTCAATACATCTCGCGTATCATCAGTGGTTTCTTGTCTGACAATATTTAAAGGTGTTGGCTTTGGTTCACCTGGACTAAATTCCTGCGCGATAATACTGGTGCCTTTAGGGATCGCTTCATCAATCACTTCGCGTTGCACGCCAAACGCTTTTTCCAATGACAACACCACCATTTTATATTTGATGGCATCAATCTCGGCAAAAGATAGCAGTAACACAAAGAAACACATTAACAACGACATTAAATCGGCAAATGTCGCCATATAGGCAGGTAATCCCTTCTTTTGCTGTTTTTTGAAACTCTGGGTTTCAGACTCACTCATCTTTAAGTCGACTTCGGCAAATTAAGCTTCGGCTGGAGCCGGAGCTTCAGCATCCCGCTTGGAAGCCGGAAGATAATTTTTCAATAATTCTTCCAATACTTTCGGGTTCTGCCCTTCCTGAATCCCCATCACGCTTTCAATGATAATGCTTTTATTCATCAACTCTTCGTTGCTGCGAAGGGCAAGTTTATCGGCTACCGGTAGGGCAAACATATTGGCAATCATCGCACCATATAATGTGGTCAATAATGCAATCGCCATAGCTGGTCCAATCGATTTCGGATCAGACATATTTGATAACATCTGCACCAAACCAACCAATGTACCTATCATGCCCATTGCCGGAGCAGCGTCGCCTATTTGCTGGAAAATCTGTTGTCCAATGCTGTGACGATTAACGGTTTCATTCATTTCTGTATTCAGCGCTTTTCTGACCACAGCTGGTTCATGGCCATCAACCAGCATTCGGATACCCAAGGCCAATGCAGGATTTTTCACTTCTTGTCGTTCAAGTGCCAGTAAGCCTTCTTTGCGGGCAATACCGGCCAGTTGCACAACACTGGCAATAATCTCGGTAGGATCTTCAGACTTATGGAGAAACGCTTTGGTGGCGGTTTTCATTGAGCCGATAAACTGTTTAAGCGTAAAGCGCATCATCACCACAGCGAATGTGCCACCGACAACGATCATAAATGAGGGGGTATTGATAAAGGTACTCGCCGCTGCACCAAGTGCGATAGTGGCGATAATCAGACTCCAGGCGATTAAAAAACCCAGTAAAGTAGCCAAATCCACGTGCTTTTCTCCCTGATTAAGTCTTGCCTGAAGTCATAGAGCATTTTTTGCGTTTTAATTGTACCGGATGCTTTCCAAAATCAACAGTATCAAGTATTCACAGCCTGTTGATATTTTTTCCTTCGGTAAATAATGACTGCTGGCAACAGTGCCAGAACAATCAAAAATAACAACAAGGCAAATGGCCAAATGGTTGGTTGATTCCATTTTGCTCTTAACTGGTCTCGTAATAGCGGATCAATACGGTGATACTTTAATGTATTGTTTGCCATTAAATTTGGTTTGATGTTTTTATTCCATGCATGAAACAAGGTTAGTTGTTTGGGATGAAATCCCCATACCCAAGGGGCGTCATGCCTGACAATCTCTACCATTTCATCGATAATTTGCTGGCGTTCATCCCCATCTGGCATAACGCGCATTTGTTCAAATAATCTGTCAAATTCAGGATTCTGATAATTCGCGCTATTTTCGCCATTATGAATAGCTTTAGCATTTGGGCCATATAGCAAAAATAGAAAATTTTCCGGATCGGGATAATCGGCGCTCCAACCTATCCTGAAGATCTGCGTTTGACCTCGGCGCATTTTATCTTGGAATCGATTGTAATCAGTGGAGCGAACCACTAGCTGGATATTGAGTTTTTGAAATTGCTTACGCATCCAGTCCAATTGGGCCTTGGCATCAGGGCCAACTGCTGCCACATCAAAATATAGAACTAAAGGCTGTCCTGTTTCGGCATCGCGCCCTTTGGGGTATCCCGCTTCGGCCAATAAGTTTCTCGCGTATTCGATAGGTTTTGTTCTTATTGCATCATCACGCCATTCGTATACGTAAGGGTCCAGTCCCGCCCTACCTTCCCGATAGCCATAAATTCCTGGTGGTATCGGTCCTTGCGCAGGAATACCGCGGCCGTTAAAAAAAATCGAGACAAATTCTTCTTGATCAATCGCGATGGCAATCGCCTGACGCAATTTGCGAGCCCTTTCTTCATTTCCACCGACTATAGCATCCAACATATTGAATCCTATGTAATGGGTCGTCGTACCAACGGCAGACTGCAGGTCGATACCTTTTTTCATCATATCTTCACTTAAACCAAACGAACCGCCTGAAGATACTTGAATGGCCTGATCAAAACTGTCTGATGTCAAACCACTTACATCGTAATAACCTTGAATAAATTTCCCCCAATACGAAGTGCTTTCTTTTTCAAGGGTATAAATAATCTTATCGATAAATGGCATTGGTACGCCGGCATCATCCAATAAACCTGCAGCAGCATCTCCGGGATTACCTTCTGTAGGATAAGTTTCGCCATGATAGTTTGGATTTTTTACCATCACCATGCGTCGGTTCGGATCGTTTTCGATCATTTGATAAGCGCCGGTTCCCACCGGATACCAATCCAAAGTAATATTTTTAGCTATAAGCACTGCTTGTTGATAAAACACATCGGCTTCCCAAGGAATGGGAGCAAAAAATGGCATTGCCAGCCAGTACTTTAACTGCGGATACTGACCATAAACCGTAATTTGGTAGCGATACGCGTCAAGTTCTTGAACGCCATCTATCTGCAATTTTCGCAAATCAATCGGCTCATTTTGCTGACGCATTTTGCCAAGTCTGGCAGCGAAATCACCTAAGCCGACAATATGTTCACTCATTAACCCCAGGATTGGTGAATGCACTTCTGGATGGGCTAAACGCTTAATTTGATGTACGTAATCCGCTGCTTTTAATTCCCGCGTTGCTTGCTGGGGAAAATCCATAATGGTTTGTATATTGCGGGATGATTGTGCATTTAGATCGTGATACAAAAATTGCCCGAGTTTATCTTGAGCAAAAGCAGGATGCGGCTGATAGGCAATTCCAGGCCGGATGGTGATGGTATACCTTGAAAAAGCAATATTCTCAGTTGTTTGTTGTGATGGCGTTAACAGCTCGCCATTTTTATTCAACAGCTCAACTTCGGGCATGTTTGCCGCGGTTAACGGTTCTAAGGTGTAAGGCCTTTTAAGGTAATGATATTGAAATGGTGGCTCATAAATCTGCGCGGTAATCAGGCTTTCATTGGCAGAATAAGAGCGGGCTGGATCCAGATGTTTTGGACGCAACATAAAGGAGCTGTAACTTACCGACTTTTCACTCTCGGCAGCAGGGTATGGAGAATTGAGAGCCGAAAGATCACACCCTGCCAATAGGGCAAATAGCAGGACTGGTAATAAAACACTGAATCGGGTCATAACCATCCAAAATCGAAGCTAATCAAATGACGAGTATATCGGGAATGTAAGCAGCTCGCCTCTTCCCGTCCCAGTCAAAATCAGGTAAGTTTATCTGTTTTAAAATTTCTGGAGTACTTCATGGGTTTTCTACAAGGTAAACGGGTATTGATTGTTGGCGTGGCCAGCTCACGTTCTATCGCTGCCGGTATTGCGCATGCTATGGCTCGTGAAGGCGCTGAATTAGCTTTTACCTATCAAAACGATAAACTCAAATCCCGCGTTGAAAAAATCGCTGAAGAATGCGGCTCTAATCCGGCATTAATTTTCCCTTGCGACGTCAGCAGTGACGAACAGATTACTGCCGTTTTTGATGACTTAGCCAAACAATGGGATGGCCTGGACAGTATTATTCACTCAGTAGCATTTGCACCGCGCGAACAGTTACAAGGCAGTTTTGTTGATAGTGTGACCCGCGAAGGTTTCGCTGCAGCACATGACATCAGTGCCTATAGTTTTGCTGCATTAGCAAAAGCAGGCAAAGAGATGATGGCTGGACGCAATGGTTCATTACTGACGTTGAGTTATTTGGGCGCTGAACGTGCTATTGATAACTACAATGTCATGGGCGTGGCCAAAGCGGCCTTGGAAGCTACTGTTCGTTACATGGCTTATTCTTTAGGGCCAGATGGTATCCGTGTCAATGCGGTTTCAGCCGGTCCAATCAAAACCCTTGCCGCCGCAGGCATTGGTGATTTTGGCAAGATGTTAGCGTATGGAGAACGTAATTCACCACTGCGTCGTAATGTCACTATTGAAGAAGTCGGTAATGTCGCCGCATTCTTATGCTCAGACCTGGCATCAGGGGTTACTGGCGAAATCACCTATGTGGATGGTGGTTACAATATCGTTGGTATTGGCGATAAGTAAGCTAAACCGATGTTCATTCAGTTATCTAAAACAGGGCTTTACGCCCTGTTTTTGTTTTAGCCTTTGTAAATAAAGGACAGTCCATGCCTCACTCACATGCCGTCATTTTATTAGTCCTAATCATTTTGAGTGCCATCAGTGGTGTGTTATTTGGCTGGTTTTTTGGAGAGTTATCGCTGCAAATCGGCTGGATGGGGGATTTATTTCTCAATGCACTGAAAATGATCATTATTCCACTTATTGTGGCCTCCGTTATCAGCGGCATTGGAGCACTTGGAGATGTTCGAAAACTGGGGCGTTTAGGTGGATCCACCATCCTCTATTATGGATTTACAACGGCTGTCGCCGTCTTTATCGGCTTAGTAGTCGTTAATATCATCCAACCGGGTACAGGAATTGAGCTAGGCAATGCTACTGTTCCTGAGCGCATTCTTGAAAAACAGGGAACCGGCATATCAGATATCTTCATGTCACTGATTTCACCGAATTTATTTGCTTCAGCTACTGAAATGCAGTTATTACCAATCATCGTTTTTGCAATATTGTTTGCAATGGCACTCACGACTATTGGAGAACGCTCCAAGCCGGTGTTTGCAGTTTTTGATGGCATCAATGAAGCCATGATGAAATTAGTGATATGGGTGATGTACTTTGCACCTTTAGGCATTTTTGCGCTGATTGCAGCCCGCATAGGTCTGGCAGGTGGTGGCGATGAACTGTTCAAAGAAATTCAGGCCGTGGGCTGGCATGTAGTCACGGTATTAACCGGCTTATTTATTCATTTTTGTTTTTTATTGTTACTCCTTCACCTGATTGCCGGTAAAGGCTTTAGTTATTTACTAGGCATGAGCCGAGCCTTATTTACCGGTTTTGGTACAGCAAGCTCAACTGCCACACTCCCGTTAACAATGGAAAATGCCCGGGAAAACAAGGTCAGTGATAAAGCCATCAAGTTTGTCTTACCACTTGGCAGCACAGTCAATATGGATGGTACTGCATTATATGAAGCTGCGGCTGTGTTATTCATTGCTCAGGCCTACGGTATTGATCTGACAATAACTCAGCAGGTTATTGTATTTATTACCGCAACCCTTGCTGCAATCGGTGCTGCGGGTATACCTGAAGCTGGGCTGGTTACTATGGTGATTGTATTGAGTGCTGTTGGTTTGCCGCTGGACGGTATTGCACTGTTATTAGCTGTGGATTGGTTTCTGGACAGATTCCGCACTGTCGTCAATATCTGGGGAGATAGCGTGGGTGCTAAAGTAATTGATACATTAGTCATAAAAAAGGCGCTTTAAGCGCCTTTTAAGTTAATTCATCCGTATTACTATTTATTCATCTTCAGTAGAAGTTACTCTAGACTCATAAATAGTGATCTTCGCTTCACTACGCAAAGCATTAATGAATGCAGCCATTTCGGCTCTGCCATTAAGGCGATTCAAATTAGCCACTAAGCCATCACGTACTTCCGGCTCAATATTCTCTATAGCACCTTGTTTCACTTCGCTGACAGCAACCACTACATAATTTCCATTGTCTGCTGTAAAACCTGCATATTGCGTTGAGCCTGTATTTGGCAAAGTAAAAGCCTGGTTCAAAATTTGCGCACTTATTTCCTGACTATCACGTCCGTAAAATGCAGCAGCTTGCCATGTATCAGGAAACACTTCTTCAGCAGGTGTTCCGGCTTTTAATTCCTGTAATCTCGATTCACCTTGAATGTAGGCTAAATCACTGGCCCGCTGGTAGCGAATTTGTTCAGAAATGGCTGGTGCAACTGAATCAAACGGTAACAAGGTTGCAGCGATATGACTGTTTTTACGAACCACAACAAGTCGTGTATCAGATAATTCAATAACCTGGCTGTTCATCTCCTGATTGAGCACATCATCCGAAAACGCCGCTTGAACTACAGCGTTGTTTTCTGCGATTCCACTACCGCCACTGCGAGTGAATGCACCAGAGGTTTTGATTTCCAGAGCCAAGGTTTCTGCAGCAACATCCAGAGTTTCCGGATTTTCATAAGTAAGATTGGCTAACTCTTCTGCTTTATCATAGAACTGACGCTCAGCTTGTTGGCGACGGAACTGTAAAGCGACTTCATCTTTTACATCAGCAAATTCAACATTGCTGGATTGATCAATATCCGTCAATTGAATGATGTGATAGCCAAACTCGGTTTTAACGGGTTCAGAAATATCACCAACATTTTCCAAAGCAAATACGGCGGCTTCAAATGTTGGCTCCATCACGTCACGTTGAATTGGGCCTAAATCACCACCTGAAGCAGCTGAACCGACATCAACGGAATACGTCTGGGCTAATTCTGCAAAACTTTCGCCTTCATCAAGCTTGGTTTGTATTTCGGCGAGAATTTGTTCAGCTTCATCATTATCATTAATTAAAATGTGGCTTGCAGTCCGAAGCTCTGGGCCGACAAACTGTATTTTATTATCGATAAAATATTGTTGTAACTGCTCATCGCTTGCTTCGATCTGCGACGAGATGGTTTCTAGTGATAATTCAAGATAATCAAGAGAGACTTGCTCAGGAGTGGTATAGCTTGATTGATTGGCGTTATAGAAGTCACGAACATCACTTTCTTCTACTTCCGTTTGATCCAAGAAATCTTCAAGTTTGAGCACACCGTAAGCGATTTCACGTTGTTGGTTTTCC
>JAMDEF010000005.1 GCA_023488305.1 Gammaproteobacteria bacterium
AATCACACTTGGGGCAATTAGGTAAATCGCAGTTTGTTAAGAAAGTCTGAGAAGTCGAGATTAGCATAAGTAAAAAAGGGCTCTGAACGAGCCCTTTTTTGTGGGAATTATTTATCCGCTACTTTTTTCATATTTTCATTAATTTTGAATAATACAATCAGCAGTTCACACCAGATACGCGCCCCAACGGCACCTGCCAGCATGGTAAATATCCCCATTAAAAAGCTGCCAATACCGCCAGAAAACATCATTCCAAGTCCTGATATCACTACCGCAACTAATAGTAACCAATAAACCAGCGTAATAATTTTTGGCGTTAACATCGAATCAAAAAACAGAATGTCTCTCACTTCTTTCTCTCCTAGATAAATCAGTGGATGCAGTATTAGGGCTTGTTTATCTTTCATTTCCGCCTCTGTTGTGAGCTGAAAAAGTATCAATCAAGGCACGAAGAGCGCTTTTTAGTTGTTCTAAATAAGCGACGAGCAACGCAGAGTGATACTTTTTCAGTCACAACCCGTAGGGCTGGGACTATTTTTGCGGCCGACTGTGTTGTCAATCACTTATGTAGGAAGACTACACGGCGTGCTTTCCGCCTTGTCGGACACAAAAATAGCCGCCAGCAGTGGTGGATATGAAAGATAAACAAGCCCTAGTTAACTAACATCCATTTCAGTTTTTCAGTGTATGAATACACCCCAAACAGGCAATAAATGAACATCGTTTTTAATTAATGGTCATATCAACAGAGCTGAATTTCCTATCTGTCTATTGATGCCCAACATATCTATTGCCAATGCGTATAATGCCAGCTATCGCCTTTCCTTACATGAACGACGTCACGGAAAACTGATTTGAAGCAACCCGCCATAGTTGAAAACATACCTGCTGATATTGCTCCGTCTTCACCGGAAAGCCGTATTTCATTACGCAGAATGCGTGCTTGTCATGAGTGTGACTGGGTAGTGGTTTTGCCTGCATTACGTGGTGGCGAACACGCTACATGTCCTCGTTGTGGTCACATATTGGTACGCCGACATTTCCGCCCTGCTCAACGCAGCATGGCATTAGCTATAAGTGCATTGATCGCACTGATTCTGGCGATATCATTTCCGTTTGTCAGCTTTGAAGCCCGAGGTATTGGTAACAATATCGAACTCACTCAAACTGCCACCAGCATGATTGGTTTTCATCAACCACTGGTGGCGATCATTGTTGCGTTAACCATAATTGTGTTGCCTGCAGTCTATTTATGCGGGGTGATATGGTTGCAATTAGGTCTGTTGCGAGGCACACCATTTCCGTTCAGTCGAGGCATTGCCCGTTCACTCACGCATCTGAATCCCTGGATGATGGCGGATGTATTTATTATCGCGGCGCTGGTCAGCCTGATTAAGATTGCCGGTATGGCGCAGATTGCCTTAGGAGTGTCATTCTGGGCGTTTTGTGCTTTTGCCATTCTGTTATTAATGACCACACGATCCATTGATGCTGACTGGATGTGGTTTTCTCTGGCAGGCGAACCGCAGGCTCCTAAAAGTATTCGTACAGGAGAAACTGCCGCTTCTCAAGGTTTGGCAGGCTGCTCTACCTGCGGTTTAATTAACGAAGTAGATGAATCGGGTCATGGTCATTGCCGCCGTTGCGGTGAACCATTACATCTTCGTTTACCGCATAGTCTGCAACGAACCTGGGCGCTGTTAGCAGCTGCGATCGTGATGTATATTCCGGCAAATGTGTATCCCATCATGACCACTACCCTTTTGGGACAAAATAATCCCTCCACCATTATCGGTGGTGTAATAGAACTGGTACAAAAAGGTTCATGGCCCATTGCCGCTGTCATATTATTTGCCAGCATTATCGTGCCGGTAGGCAAAATACTTGCGTTAATCTGGTTATCATTAGTGGTACGTAAAAGTAACGAACTGGGAGCCAGCACCCGCACCAAGTTATATCGCGTCACGGAATTTATTGGCCGCTGGTCCATGGTAGATTTATTTGTTGTCGCTATACTGGTGGCATTAATCAGAGCTGGCAATTTAATGTCTATCACTCCCGGCCCTGCAGCTTTGGCATTTGGTGCAGTTGTGATTTTGACCATGTTAGCCGCAATGACATTTGATCCACGATTGATTTGGGATTCCCCTCAAACAGCAATCAAAAAGCAGTCCAAGGAAATCATTAATGAGTGATGCACCTGTCACCACTGAAGAAAAAGTCGTCGATCCACATCGTGCCAAATCCGGAAAACAATCCCGGTTTTCGCCGATTTGGATCGTGCCTATTGTGGCTCTGCTAATTGGCTTATGGCTGATATACGACAATTACACTCGGATTGGGCCACGAATCACTTTGACCATGGCAAATGCTGAAGGAATCGAGGCAGGCAAAACCATGATCAAAACACGCAATGTGGATATTGGTCAGGTGGAACAGGTTCGTTTATCCGATGATTTAACTCATACTTTGATTATCGCCCGTATTAATCCAGAAGCTCAGCCGATGCTGGTCGAGGATTCCCGTTTCTGGGTAGTCAAACCACGTATTGGTCGTGAAGGTATCAGTGGATTAAATACTGTGCTTTCAGGCGCGTTTATTCAATTACAACCGGGCCAAAGCACCACTGAAGAACGTGAGTTTCAGGTTCTGGAACAACCGCCTATTTCCACACTTGGCGTGCAGGGCTTACGCATCAAACTTATCAGCCAATTGGGTAACTCATTGCGTGTTGGTGATCCCGTCACCTACCAGGGATTCAATGTGGGTCGCGTTGAAAGCGCTGAATTCGATAGTGAAAGTCGTGAAATGCGTCATCAGTTATTTATTGAAAGTCCTTATGATGTTTTGGTTACCGAAGGCACACGTTTCTGGTCAGCTAGTGGTGTGGATTTAAAACTGGATTCTGAAGGCTTCAAGGTCAATATCGCATCGCTGGAAGCTTTATTAGGTGGTGGTGTGACCTTTGGCGTACTGGAAGATTTACCGGTGGGCTCACCTGCACAGGCTGACAGTGTTTACACCCTCTATGGTGATGAAGAAAGTGCACGTCAGGAAGCCTATACCCAATATCTGGAATACGTATTGTTAATTGAAGATACGGTTCGTGGGCTTTCCAAAGGCGCGCCGGTTGAGTTTCGCGGCATTCGTATTGGTACCGTCTCCAGTGTTCCGTGGAAATTTACCTCACCCGAGCGTAATGCCCAGAGTGGCTTTGCTATTCCTGTATTGATTCGTCTGGAACCTCAACGCCTGGGTGGCAATGAAAAAGTAGATATTAAGGAATGGGAGGCGCGGTTTGATCGCATGCTAAATGCCGGATTAAGAGCCACACTCAAATCGGGTAATCTGCTGACCGGTTCATTATTTGTTGATCTTAACTTCCAGCGTGATGATAACTATGAGTTTGTAGCCAGAACCTTCGAAGGCCACCTGGTTCTGCCAACCTCTTCAACAGGCTTGGCGCAAATTGAACTGAAGGTGTCAAATTTGCTGGATAAACTCAATCAACTGGAAGTCGAGCCAATTTTGACCGGTATGGATCGTAATCTGGAAAGCTCTGAAACCATGCTGAAAGAAATCCGTGATCTGACTGCCAGCATTCAGACATTGGTCAATGCTTCAGAAACCCAGGCAATTCCTGCCAATATCAATCAGACATTGGCAGAAATTCGTACCACGCTGCAAGGCTTGTCACCTGATTCATCAGCCTATCAGGAGATGACCGGCACCCTGCAACGACTGGAAAAACTGCTGCGTGATATTCAACCCGTTGCTCGCACTTTGGGCGAACAACCCAACGCATTGATTTTTGATCGTCGTAACAGTAGCGATCCTTTACCTAGAGCCCCGACTGAATAATCAGGATACCCCATGTTATTAACATTCTTTAAATCGTTATTTAGCGCTCTGCTTCTAGTGAGTCTGGTGGCTTGCGCGACCAAGCCTGTTAATACGGAGCGCTATAATCTGCCGGAACTCACGCAGGGCACCACACAGGTTTCAACTAATGCTGAGCAGGTATTAGTCATCGGCTCTATCCGTTTAGCAGAATTTCTTGATAGTGATCGCATTGTGCTGCAACTGGATGATATTACTTTGCATCAGGCACGGGAAAATCTTTGGGCGGAAAATCTGGCCCAACAAATTCGCCGTGGTCTACGTAATCGCTTAAGTTCAAAGCTTCCGGATCGATTGGTAGTATCAGATAGCCGTGGATTGAACCAGGATGCATTAACTTTACAGCTGGAGATTGAACAGTTTCAGGGACATTTTAATGGCAAGGCTATAAGCAGTGGACAATGGCAACTGCAAGACAGTCAGGGAAAACTACTCGTTATTGCCCCATTCAATATTGAAACCACCTTGGCTTCCGATGGTTACCCCGCACTGGTTCGGGCATTGGGTAGCAATCTGGATAAACTGGCTGAACAACTCGCATTACAAATTCAGCAACGCTAAATTAAAGGGGATGAACAACGTTGTGTCACCCCTTTTTTATCAAATTATTTAATCCACACCTGTTTGGCGTTTACAAACTCACGAATGCCATGCGGTCCCAGTTCACGCCCATAGCCAGAGCCTTTTATGCCACCGCTAGGTAAGCGAGGATCGGTTTTGACGATGCCATTGATCGCGACTTGTCCTGATTGCAATTGCATCGCCAAATGGGTGGCTAACTCAGCATTTTTAGTCCAGACACTGGCGCCCAAACCATATTCAGTGTCATTGGCCATCTCCAGCGCATGTTCGTGATCTTCTGCTTTAATAACCACCATAATTGGACCAAAGGTTTCTTCACGAAACGCACACATGGTTGGCGTAACATCAGTCAATAAAGTGACCGGATAGAAAAACCCGTTAGTATTCGGCAGCTCGCCTCCTAATAGACATTTGGCACCTGCGGCTACAGTGTCTTCAACCTGCCGGTGTAAATTCAATTGCAAATCTTTACGGGCAATCGGTCCGATATCAGTATTGGGCTGTAATGGGTCACCCAGTTGCAATTTGCTCAGCCGCGTTAAAACCAGCTCAACAAAGTGATCATAAATTTCTGCTTCGACAATAATGCGTTTGGCAGCAATACAGGATTGACCGGCGTTAATCACACGTGAAAGACAGACCACATCGGCTGCTGTTTCCAGATCGGCATCTGCCAGAATAATGCTTGGATCCGAACCACCCAATTCCAATACACAGGGTTTTATCTCACTGCCCGCCATTTCAGCGACTTTTCTGCCAGCGCCACCAGAACCGGTAAAGGAAATAGCCATAATCCGTGGATCACGAATCGCTAATTCAACTTCAGGGGTTTCCAATGGCAGGTTCACCATAATATTTTCCGGTGCACCGGCTTTTAAAAACGCATTGGCAATTGCCTGTGCCGTTTGAGGCACATTTGGATCATGTTTCATTACACAGGTATTACCCGCCATCAACGCCGGTGCCAGATAACGAAATGCCAGCCATAAGGGCGCATTCCACGGCAGGATACCCAGTAAGGTACCCAAGGGTTGATAACAAACATAACTAAGTGATGCATCCGATTCGATGGTTTCTCGGCTCAGAAATTTTTCGGCATTATCGGCATAAAATTCCGCGCAAAATGCCGCTTTTTCAACTTCTGGCACGCCCTCTTTAATGGGCTTGCCCATTTCTAATGCCATCAGCTGTGCCAAATCATATTTTTCTGCACGTAATTGTCTGGCCACTGCCCGGAGCACATCACCCCGTTCAGCAAAACTGCGATCACTCCAATCGGCAAAAGCCATATTTGCCTCACCGATGCGGGCATACATTTCATTTTTATCCAGAGTCGGGAAACTACCGATTTTTTCTCCGCTATAGGGATTTGTTGCTATTAGCATGTGAACCTCAATAGATTAGCTGGCTGAATTCTGGGCGCGCTCAATTTGCTTGTCTGCCTTCGCTTCAATTTTTGCGCTTTTATCAACAGAAATTAGCTTTTGTTTGCCCTGATCGGCTTTCACTACAAAGTCCCGATCCATGGTAAAAAAGGACTCGCAGCCATCTTCAGTAATATGAATGGTGTCAGAGATACCGCAGGTTTTATCGCCATCAACACCCCACATCCACGGAATAATATGAAACGTCATGCCGGGTTTAAGTACCGCTGATTCACCTTGTTTAAGACTGACGATATAGCCCTCATCCCAGCTCGGTGGAAAAGCGATACCGATTGAATAACCAGATCGTGTCACTAACCGCGCACCGATATCATTTTTGGTAATGATATTGCGGATCATATTGTCGGCATCCGACACGGTCATCCCTGGCTGAAAGTTGTTATGCACTGCATCCAGGGCCATTTTCATGATTTCCTGAGCCTTGTACATCGATGGGCTGAGTGCGCCGAGAACCACCGTGCGCATCATGGCGGTGTGATAACGCCGATAACAGCCGCCAACTTCCAGAAATACATGTTCGCCAGGTTGTACAATCCGTCCCTCCCAGGTGGCATGCCCAATCATGGTTCGTGGCCCCGAAGTCACATAGGGCATCACGGCAGGCGGTTCGCCACCAGCACGAAACATCGCTGAACTTATAGCGGCGCCGATTTCATTCTCAGTGGCATCCGCCTGAACGGCATCAATACCGGCTTGCATGCCTGCTTCGGTTGCTCTGGCAGCATTTTGCATCAAGGCAATTTCCATCGAAGATTTGCAGACCCGCCCTTCTTCGACGATGCCAAAACAATCCAGCAATTTGCCATCGGTCAGCGTGTTATGAATGCAATCCTGATGATAAGCCGGGAAGAAATAACTGTTACGTTCATAGCCAATGCGTTTTTTATCCAGACCAAACTCGCGCAGCGCATCGACCAGCATCTGAATCGCATCACCGGTATCCGGATAGGGCCTAGTAATTTCCACCCAGGTACGATGAATCACATTGGATTCTTCCAGCTTACGGGTAATCATGAACGGTTCAGCTTCCAGTGGTACGACCAGTGCCTGAAAGAATGAGTAACCGGTGGTCTGATAATCGGTCAGATACATAATGTTTTCCGGATCAGAAATCACCACGGCGTCCATATGCCGTTCTTCAATACGTTCCCGCAACTCGCTAAGTCGTCGCTCGTATTCTTCAAACGGAAACGTCATATCATCACGATGTCTCATGCGGCTTCCTCCATTTGCATGACTTTGTCAGTCACCTCGACCAGAATATCCAACCCCGTCTTTAAGTCAGACTGAGGTGTGGTTAATGGCGGAATCAATTTGACAACCCGTCCACCGGTGCCACAGCTGGCAATCATTAATCCGGCATCAAAACACTGGTTCACTATGGCTTTGGCTCTGTCTCCGTTGCCAACATCCAGCCCGAGAATCATGCCTTTACCCGTCACATTAACATCCGGATATCGCTGCGCCAGCGGGGCCAGTGCTTCAGCCATTTGTTGACCATTGGCTTTAACTTCTTTCATCAACTCATCATCATCGAAATAAGTCAGTGCCTGATCACCAGCGACAAAGGAAATATCCTGGCCTCTAAACGTGCCGGTATGCTCACCGGGCGACCAGTGTTCATCGAGTTCCGGTTTCACCAGATTCATCGCCATCGGGGTACCCATGCCTCCAATGCCTTTGGCAAGACAGATAATGTCTGGATCAATACCCAAGTCATCGAAACTGAAAAAGGAACCAGTACGGCCAACACCGACCTGAATATCATCGACGATAAGTAATGCGCCCACTTCTTTGGCTAATTTCTCCAGTGCCTGCAGCCATTCTTTGGAAGCGACCTTAACGCCGCCTTCGGCCTGAATAGTTTCCAGCAAAAATGCGGCTGGCGGCGCAATCCCACTGGAACTGTCCTGATAAATTGCAGTTAATTGCTCAATGCTGTTCATGCCACAGCCTAAATCACAGCCAGGACAGACTTCGTCACAGCCAAAAGCAAAATGTTTGACATGGTTGAGCGGCACACCCGCCGCATTACGGAAATACTGATTGGCAGTCGCACTTAAAGCGCCCAACGTCATACCATGAAACCCATGGCTAAACGCTACGATATCCTGGCGACCGGTGACGCGTCGGGCCAGTTTCATTGCGGCTTCCACTGCATTGGTACCCGTTGGCCCCATAAATTGCATTTTATGCGGCATATTGCGAGGTTTAAGGATGGTATCGGTGAAGTGCCTGCAGCCATTCTTTGGAAG
>JAMDEF010000138.1 GCA_023488305.1 Gammaproteobacteria bacterium
GATACGGGATTGTTCTGGGGTACCCAAAATGTTTCGCAATTTGATTCTGGTGCCTATACCGGTGAAATTTCGGCCACCATGTTGCGAGACTTTGGCTGCCAATACGTACTGATTGGTCATTCTGAACGGCGTTGTCTGTATGCAGAATTGAATCTTGATCAAGTCTTTCTAGACCATATCATCGCTGAGAAATACGAGATCACTGTACGTCATGGCATCACTCCCATCATCTGTATTGGTGAAAGTCCGGAAGAGCACTCAATGGGCCGTACCGAAGAGATGGTGGCGCGATTGATGGATATTGTGATTGCGCAACAAGGTGTCGAAATGCTGTCAAAAGCTGTATTGGCTTATGAGCCAGTTTGGGCCATAGGCACAGGCAAGACAGCCAGCCCAGAATGGGCGCAGGATGTGCATTCTTTCATGCGTCAACGTGTCGCAAAACATGATCCAAAAATTGCGGCATCGCTCAGAATACTTTACGGCGGCAGCGTAAAAGGTAATAATGCTGCCCCATTATTTGCCAAGCCGGATATTGACGGTGGATTAATCGGTGGCGGTTCACGCGATGCCGGAGAATTTGTTCAAATCTGTCAGGCCGCAGCTCAAAATTAGGAAATTAAATGGATGCGTTGATTCTTGGGATTCACGTTGTGATCTCACTGTTGTTAGTAGGTTTAATCTTAATCCAGCACGGTAAAGGTGCGGATGCCGGAGCTGCTTTTGGTGGCGGTGGTGGTGGCGGTGCTTCTGCAAGTTTATTTGGTAGCCAGGGCTCAGCCTCTTTTTTAAGCCGCAGCAGTGCTATTCTGGCCACAGTGTTTTTTATAACCAGTCTGACACTGGCATATCTGGCGGGCAACACCGACCGAGTACAAAGCGTTACCGACTCAGTGGTGATTGAACAACCAGTACAAGAAAGCCCAGCGGACCTTCCAGAGTTTCCGTAAAATATCCCTCAGTTTATTGCCGTCGTGGTGGAATTGGTAGACACGCTATCTTGAGGGGGTAGTGCTTTAGGGTGTGCCGGTTCGAGTCCGGCCGACGGCACCAATACATCAAACCCGCCAGTGTTAGACGCTGGCGGGTTTTTTATTGCCTCTCGCTATGAAGTCATTAATTAACCTTCACAAGAAATAACAAGCCGGTTAATTTAATGTAGTAGGTAAAGTGATTAAGCCTGCCGACGATGTTTTTTCCACATTCCCACAATAAAGAAAATTAATGCTATCCAGATTAGGCCAAACGTAATTAGCCTTTCAGGTGGATACGCTTCTTTGAGTACATAAACTCCAATCACAAACTGAATAGTCGGATTAATGTACATAATAAATCCCACTACCGATAAGTCGACTCTACTGGCCGCCATGGCAAACAGTACCAACGGCAAAGCGGTGAGCAGTCCCGAACCTATTAGTAATAATGTCAGTTGTGTGGAATCACCGAACGCTAGATTGTAATCAGCGTTAGCTGATTGCCAGAGGATCCAGGCTAATGCTACCGGCGCCAGCCATAAGGTTTCGATGGTAAGACCATTTACACCATCAACCGGATGTTTTTTACGTATCAGTCCATATAAAGCGAATGCCAGGGCCAGCGATAAACCAACCCATGGCAGGCTTCCCAGACTGAACCATTCCCAGATGATGGCCACAGTGGCAATCACTCCCGCCCAGGCCTGTAATGGATGTAACTGCTCTTTTAGCAGCCATCTGGCCAATAACAGACTCATCACTGGCGTAATGAAATAACCCAGGCTGGCTTCCAACACTCGATGTTGTGAAACGGCCCAGATAAAAATTAACCAATTAACGGCAATCAGTAATGAAGACAATGCCAGCCACAATAATAATTTTTTATCTGCAAACGTTTTGATTAACTTACGTCCACGACCGAGCAGCAAACCAACTACAACAGTCGCCAGCAAGGACCAGAGGATACGGTGTGACAACACTTCAACCGCTGAAACGCTATTCAGGTAACTGAAATAAAGTGGGAAACTGCCCCAGATAACATAAGCGGCAATGGCGAAGATCAGACCATACATATAAAACTCAGTAGTGACAGTAGGGAAATGACAACCTCATTAAAGTGACATTGTCGTTGTTTGAAGGAATGTAAAGGTTATGCAGACAGCTAGAAATCTGCAAATTATGCAGCAGGATTATACAGGTCGTTGCGATGAGTAGCTTCAGGTTTAATCAAGTCCACAATCAGCTAATGCAGTGCCTATTCCAACTCATTCAGGATTGCAGTGTTTGCTGCTATTTTTGTCATGCTTGGAATAATCTTTCACTTAAACGCATATGATTCAGTCAGTCTTTTCGGACATAATCTGAGCTTCAAATACTGCGATTTAAAGTGTAGTATCGTGAGCTGTTCAAATAAGTATGATTTCTCAAAACAATAATAACTATCAGGTGTCACACAGACACTAAATCTCGAGTGAGTGGAAGGGCGTCATGTTAGAGGGATACCTCCCCATTTTGTTGTTTATCATTATTGGCATCGGCTTCGGTGTGATGCCGTTAATCGCTGGCTTTATTATCGGGCCACACCGGCCTGATGCCGAAAAACGCTCCAGCTATGAATGTGGGTTTGAACCTTTTGAAGACACTCATGGCAAATTCGATGTGCGTTATTACCTGGTCGCTATTCTGTTCATTATTTTTGATCTCGAAATCGCTTTTTTATTCCCCTGGGCCATTGTGCTTGATGACATCGGTGTGTTTGGTTTGCTGGCGATGTTTCTGTTTTTGGCGATTCTGGTGGTGGGCTTTATCTATGAATGGAAAAAAGGAGCCTTGGAATGGGAATAGAAGGCGTTTTTCATGAAGGCATTGTCACCACCTCTGCAGATAAATTAATCAATTGGGCCAGAACCGGATCTTTATGGCCGATGACTTTTGGCCTGGCTTGCTGTGCGGTGGAAATGATGCATGCCGGAGCTTCACGTTATGATTTGGATCGTTTTGGTGTGGTATTTAGGCCCAGCCCGCGTCAATCAGATGTAATGATTGTGGCCGGAACCTTGGTGAACAAAATGGCACCTGCTCTGCGTAAGGTGTATGACCAGATGTCAGAACCGCGTTGGGTGATTTCAATGGGGTCCTGTGCTAACGGTGGTGGTTATTATCACTATTCCTATTCGGTGGTGCGGGGTTGCGATCGTATTGTGCCAGTGGATATTTATGTACCGGGATGTCCACCTACAGCGGAAGCCTTACTCTACGGGATTATTCAATTACAGAAAAAAATTCAGCGCACTAACACAATTGCTAAACAAGTTCAGGCGTAGGTCGAAGCATGGAATCGCTGAAACAGAAACTGCAACAGCATTTTGCCGACCAACTGGTGGAATGTGAGTTGAATCGTGGTGAACTAACACTGCATATTGAAGCTGAACAGATTATTCCGGTATGCAAAGCATTACGTGATGAGTTTGCATTTACCCAGTTAATCGATTTGTGTGGAGTGGATTATTCAGCCTACGGCAACAGTGGCTGGGAAACAAAACAGGCCACCGAGCATGGCTTCAGTCGTGCTCGTGAAGCCTTTTCGCAGATAGACGATGTTGATGAGGGTTTTCGTTATGCCGTGGTGTATCACCTGCTATCGGTTCAACACAATAATCGAGTGCGACTGAAAGTGGATTTGATTGCTGAAACCCCGATTATTGATTCGGTAACCAGCATCTGGCATTCGGCTGATTGGTATGAGCGTGAAGCATTTGATTTGTTTGGCATTCTGTTCAAAGGTCATCAGGACTTACGACGTATTTTGACCGACTATGGTTTTGTCGGCCATCCATTCCGCAAAGATTTCCCTTTAATTGGTAATGTGGAAATGCTTTATGACCCAGAGCAAAAACGGGTGATTTATCAACCGGTCAGCATTGAGCCTAGAACATTAGTACCCCGAGTGATTCGTGACGATAACCGTTATTTGCAATCTGATGGCAAGGCCAAAAAATAATGGCGGAGATTAAAAATTACACATTGAATTTTGGGCCGCAGCATCCGGCGGCGCATGGCGTATTGCGTTTGATTCTGGAAATGGATGGCGAGGTCATCGTGCACGCTGATCCACATATCGGCTTGCTGCATCGTGGAACTGAAAAACTGGCGGAATCCAAGCCCTACAACCAGAGCATCGGTTATATGGATCGACTGGATTATGTGTCGATGATGTGTAACGAACATGCATACGTTATGGCAATCGAAAAGCTGTTAGGTATTGAGCCACCTATCCGAGCGCAATACATCCGGGTTTTATTTGATGAAATGACCCGGGTTCTCAATCATTTAATGTGGCTTGGTGCTCACGGTCTGGATATCGGGGCGATGACGGTATTCCTGTATTGCTTCCGTGAACGTGAAGATCTGATGGACTGCTATGAAGCAGTCTCTGGTGCGCGTTTACACGCAACCTATTATCGTCCGGGTGGGGTCTATCGTGATTTACCTAACAGCATGCCGCAATATCAAAAGTCCAAATGGCATTCTGAAGCCGAAGTTAAAAAGTTAAATCAAAGCCGTGAAGGCAGTCTGCTGGATTTTATTGAAGATTTTTGTCAGCGCTTTCCCAAATGCGTCGATGAATATGAAACGTTGCTAACCGATAACCGTATCTGGAAACAACGTACGGTAGGCATTGGAGTGGTATCACCAGAACGAGCATTACAACTTGGTTTTACCGGTCCCATGTTACGAGGCAGTGGAGTCGAGTGGGACCTGCGTCGTAAGCAGCCTTACGAAGTTTATGACCGCCTGGATTTTGATATCCCAGTGGGGAAAGAAGGCGATTGTTACGATCGTTATCTGGTCCGCGTTGAAGAAATGCGTCAGTCCAATAAAATCATGCAGCAATGTATTGATTGGTTACGGGTTAACCCGGGTCCGGTGATTATTGATAACGTCAAAGTTGCACCGCCCAGCCGCGCTGATATGAAAGATGATATGGAAGCGTTAATCCATCATTTTAAATTGTTCACCGAAGGTTATTGTGTGCCGGAAGGTGAAGTGTATAGCGCGGTAGAACATCCCAAAGGCGAGTTTGGCATTTACATGGTGTCGGATGGTGCCAATAAACCTTATCGAGTCAAAATTCGTGCGCCGGGGTTTCCGCATCTGGCAGCGATGAATGAAATGGCCAAAGGGCATTTGCTGGCGGACGTGGTGGCGATTATCGGCACCATGGATATTGTGTTCGGAGAAATTGACCGATGACAACCGCATTGCAACTCACCGGACATAGAGACCAACTATTTAACGAAGATTTACGGCAGCAGTTGGATAGCTGGATCAGCAAATATCCCCCTGGACAATCCCAATCGGCTGTAATTCCAGCTTTGCATATCCTGCAGGATGCACATGATGGCTGGCTGAGTGAAGGCTTGATGCGCGCCTTGGCTGACTACCTTGAAATTCCCGCTATCAGTGTGTTTGAAGTGGCGACGTTTTACACGATGTTTGAACTCAAGCCAGTCGGTAAACACAAAATCAGTGTGTGCACCAATATCTCTTGTTTATTATGTGGCTCGGAAGAGATCGCCAATCATTTACAGAAACGCCTCGGTATTGGTTTCGGCCAGACGACTGCTGACGGAAAATTCACGCTTAAAGAAGTAGAATGCTTGGGTGCCTGTGTCGGCGCGCCGATGCTGTTGCTGGATCGGCAATATCATGAGCATCTGACACCAGACAAAGTTGATGCTTTATTGGCCGAGGTAAAATGATGCAGCTGGATCAGGTTTGTTTTCGCACCATGCATCTCGACCAGCCTTGGTCGATGGAATCTTATCGCAGCGTTGGTGGTTACCAGATGCTGGAAAAAATCCTGCGTGAAAAGACCCGCCAGGAAACAATCATTGAGATCATCAAGAATTCAGCCTTACGTGGTCGTGGCGGTGCCGGTTTTCCAACCGGTCTGAAATGGAGTTTTATGCCACGCCGCATGCCGGGCGATAAATATATTGTCTGCAACTCAGATGAAGGCGAACCGGGTACCTGTAAAGATCGCGATATTATCCGTTTCAACCCGCACCAAGTAATTGAAGGCATGATTATCGCTGGATATACCATCGGCGCCCAACGTGGTTACAACTATATCCGGGGTGAATTTTTTGAGCCAATTGAACGGTTTGAGCAAGCCTTAATCGAAGCTAGAGAAGCTGGTTATCTGGGTAAAAACATTCTCGATAGCGGCTTTAATTTTGAGCTTTTTTGCCACCCTGGAGCAGGAGCATATATCTGCGGTGAAGAGACCGCTTTGCTGGAATCTCTGGAAGGCAAAAAAGGCCAGCCAAGATACAAACCACCTTTCCCTGCTGGTTATGGCTTATATGGTCGACCAACAACCGTTAATAACACTGAAACACTGGCCTCGGTGCCAGTGATTTTGCAACATGGTGCTGACTGGTTCCATGAGTTGGGAACGCCCAATAACGGTGGACAGAAAATATTCTGCATGAGTGGTCATGTGAATAAACCAGGTAATTACGAAGTCCCGTTAGGTATGCCATTTGCAGAATTATTGGAACTTGCTGGTGGTGTTCGCAATGGCAATAAACTTAAAGCGGTGATTCCCGGTGGCAGTTCCACTCCGGTGGTACCAGCGGATGTGATGATACAAACCGCAATGAGTTACGACGGTATCGGCAAAGCCGGATCGATGTTGGGTGCAGGATCAGTCATTGTGATGGATGAAACCACCTGCATGGTCAAGGCACTGGAACGTATCGCCTACTTTTATTACGAAGAATCCTGTGGTCAGTGCACACCTTGTCGTGAAGGTACAGGCTGGTTATACCGGGTGATTAAACGCATAGAAGATGGTCAAGGCCTTCAGGAAGATCTGGATCGATTAATTGACGTTGCTAACAATATTAACGGCAATACCATTTGTGCATTAGGCGATGCTGCTGCTGCGCCAGTTATCAGCTTTATCAAGCATTTCCGTGACGAATTCCAATATCACATTGATCATAAATGTTGTCTGGTTACAGAACCAGAATTGAAGTTGAACTATGGTTAATATCGAAATAGATGGCATTCCACTGAAAGTGGATTCAGCCAAAATGATTATTCAGGCCGCTGATGAGGCAGGCATCGATATTCCGCGTTTTTGTTATCACAAAAATCTGTCGATAGTCGCTAACTGCCGGATGTGTCTGGTCGAAGTCGATAAAGCTCGTAAAGCATTACCCGCATGTGCCACGCCAGTCGCCAATGGCATGAAAGTATTTACTCAATCCGAAATCGCCTTGCAGGCACAACGCGGAGTGATGGAGTTTTTACTGATCAATCATCCGTTGGACTGCCCGATTTGTGATCAGGGCGGAGAGTGTGAATTACAGGATCTATCGTTGGGTTACGGCAGTGGTATCAGCCGTTTCAGTGAAAAGAAACGTGTCGTTAAAGACAAAGATATCGGCCCGTTGGTACAGACCGATATGACACGCTGTATTCATTGCACTCGCTGCGTACGCTTTGGTCAGGAAATTGCCGGTATTAAGGAACTAGGCGCTACTGGCCGTGGCGAACATATGGAAATCGGCACCTATGTTGAGCACAGTCTGGCATCTGAGCTTTCTGGCAATATTATTGATTTATGTCCTGTTGGGGCGTTGACTTCTAAGCCATTCCGCTACAAAGCTCGGGCATGGGAGATGACTTCGCATCCGTCCATTGCTATGCACGATGCAGTTGGATCTAATCTTGATCTTCACACCCGGCAAAATGAAGTGATGCGAGTGGTTGCCAGAGACAATGATTCGGTGAATCAAAGCTGGATCTCGGATCGGGATCGTTTCAGTTACCTTGGATTAAAACATCCAGATCGTCTGTTAAGCCCGATGATTAAACAAAATGGTGAGTGGCAGGTTACGGACTGGCAAACAGCGATGGAGTTTGCGGTAGACGGTCTTAAGCACGTTAAAACTAAAAATGGTGCCGATCAGATTGCCGGTTTAATTTCACCCACAGCTACTCTGGAAGAGGGCTATCTGTTTCAGAAATGGTTGAGAGCATTTGGCAGCCAAAATGTAGACCATCGCTTACGTCAGCAGGATTTCAG
>JAMDEF010000165.1:0-5283 GCA_023488305.1 Gammaproteobacteria bacterium
AGGGTCCGATACGCCGATGCTGGCATTACATCTGGCATTAGCCATCCAGACCGAAGGGCAAGATGAAAAAGTTTTATTGTTGGATTTAGGTACTCCAGCATCCGATACATTGACCTATCTGGGAATCAACGCGCCATACAGTTTTCTGGATGCCATCCGCAGTTTACGGCGGCTTGACTCTACGCTGATTGACAGTGCATTTGCCAAACATGAGAGCGGATTAAAGCTGTTAGCTCTGCCAGAAGATCACTCGGGTATCGGTGAGGTGACTTCGGCAGATATCTATGTATTGCTTGGGGTATTGCAACAATACTTCACTCACATCGTGATTAATCTCGGCGGTGTTCCGTATTCAGATTTTTTACATTTGCTGGTCAGTAATTCCAACACCACATTGTTATTGTTGGAGCAGAGCGTTCCTAGCTGTAAACAGAATATGCAATTGATACGCAAAATCTCACAAGGTCAGATAGAAATGGATTCGGTCAAGCTGGTGGTGGATCGTTATTTATCAAATTTACCACCCGATGCGGAAAATCTGGCTCGGGGTTTGAATATCAGTTTACTGACCACATTGCCATCGTCCGGTATGGCCAGATTGAAAATGATGAACTCGGGCGAAAGCCTGTTTCAATGTGCGCCCCGAGATCCCTACACCCTGGCGGTACGAAAAATGGCCAGGAAATTGACGATGGCTGAAAAAGAGATCAGGGAGAACAATAAGTCAGGCTTATGGCCACAGTTTAATGCGTGGATGAAGGCTAAATTAGGATAACCATATGGCTTTTCAATATCCCCAATATGATTTCAGTCTCAAAAATACCCAGACTTATCAGGATATCAAATATACCTTGCATCGCTACCTTATCGCCCAGGTAGAGGAAGACAAGATCCCCATTGCTGATTGGTCGGAAGAACAATTAAACGATTATGTTTATGGGCATGTGACTAAATACGCCAACAAAAGTCAGATGGCCGTCAGTAGTCAGGATCTGGATGAATTAACCGAAGAAATGGTCAACGAGTTGGTTGGCTTTGGCCCGTTACACAGTTTGCTCGAAGACGACAGTATCAGTGACATCATGGTGAACGGCGCCTATCACATCTTTTATGAAAAGCACGGCAAAGTGCAGAAATCCTCATTACGGTTTATTGATGATGAACATGTTCTGCGGGTGGTCCGTCGTATTATCGCCCCGATGGGACGGCGCTTGGATGAGTCCAGTCCGATGGTAGATGCACGTTTACCAGATGGCAGTCGTATTAATGCAATCATTCCGCCTCTGGCACTGGATGGCCCTTGTGTATCGATTCGTAAATTTCGCCGCGAAATGCTGCGTGAAACTGATATGTTGGTCTATAACACGCTAAATCAAGACATGCTGGATCTGCTGATCAAAGCAGTAAAAAGCCGATGCAATATCATGGTCAGCGGAGGAACCGGCACCGGCAAAACCACTTTATTAAACACTTTAAGTCGGTTTATCGATCCAGCTCAGCGGATTGTGACTATTGAGGATGCCGCCGAGTTACAACTCGGACATCATCATGTTGTGCGACTGGAAACACGACCACCTACCATTGAAGGCGAGGGAGAAGTCAAAGCTCGTGATTTGGTCCGAAATGCCTTACGGATGCGGCCGGATCGAATTGTTTTAGGTGAAGTGCGTGGTGAAGAAGTGCTGGATGTATTGCAGGCGATGAATACCGGTCACGATGGATCAATGAGTACGGTGCATGCCAATAATCCACGAGATGCGTTGGTACGATTGGAAATGCTCGCCTCGTTAGCCAATTTCAAGGGCTCACATGACGTCATCCGTGAAATGATTGCCAGTGCAGTGGATATTCTGGTGCATATTTCCCGCTTTGCTGATGGGAAAAGACGTATTACTTCCATTGCCGAGATAACAGGACATCGCGACGGGCAATATATGTTAAATGAGCTGTTCAGCTATAACAGCCAAACAAACCAGCATGAAAGCAAAAATGTCCGGCCGGTGAATGAAAAGTTCTCCAGTGGCTTTTATTCACACACCAGTGATAACCATTCTTCCTCTGGTGGCAGTTTCTGATGACTCTGGTATTAGTTATCTACATTTTTACCGGGCTTTTGTTATTGCTAGCGATAATGGCTTTAGTGCAAAGCCATTCGCGGGAGCTTACTGAAAAAACCAATCAGAATTTCAGTCAAATGGTTGGAATCGCAATTGACGGTCGTTTCAGCAGAAATCCACGAAAAAAATTCACCCGGATAAAAACCTTGTTGGGTCGTGCCGGGATTGATCCCAAAGAACGACATATCGTAATAGTGGTGTTTGGCACCATTTTTCTAACGGTACTGGTCGCAATTAGCAAAGGTGTCTTAACCGCTCTATTTATTCCCGTGTTCGTGTCGGTGATTATTTATCTGTGGTTACAACAACGCGCATCCAGGCGGGTAAAAGAAATCCTGTACCAGCTGCCATTATTTCTGGATCAGGTATTACGTGCTCTGGGAACCGGACGCAGTATGGAAGGTGCGTTGGAATTAGCCACCAGAGAATCACCAAATCCTTTGAAAATGGTATTTGAGCGGGTACACAGAGAAAACCAGCTAGGCAAAGATCTGGGGGTGGCAATACAGGAAACAGCCGACCTTTATAAACTGCAAGAGCTTTACCTGGTATCACTGGCGATTCGCGTTAATCGAAGCTACGGCAGCAGTGTCCGAGAGTTGATCAAAAACATTGTCAAAATGATTCATGATCGCGAAGCCGCCAGGCGGGAATTGAAAACCATGACCGGTGAAACCCGAGTTACAGCCTGGGTGTTAGGTTTGTTACCGCTAATGATAGCCGGTTATATCATGATGATGAATCCGGGTTATATGCTGACAATGTGGGAAGACAGCTCGGGACAATTTATGCTGTTAACCGCCGTTATTTTCCAAATGCTAGGCGCTTTTTTTCTCTGGCGCATGATAAAGAGCATATAGGGGAGTGATGATGACGGGCTGGATTTTAATCGCAATAATCAGTATGGCCTTATTGGCACTGCTGTTGTTGTTTCTTGCACAACAGCAGTCTCATAGTGCTGATCATGCTTCACAGCGTCGCTTTTTTGAATTATTGGAAAATAGCACCAGTGATGAAACCAGCGATCAAAACTGGATGCGCGGGGTGGTCAGACGAATGGGCCACAGTAAGCTAGCGCGTTGGTTGCCAAACACTGAACATATTGAAACCGTGCAACTGCTCAAACAGGCAGGGTGGTATAGCTCGGGCGGCAGATATATGTTCTATATGGCTACCTGGTTAACGCCATTAACACTCACCTTTGCCGCTTTACTTTATTTCCTGACCCGTTACGGTGAGCTTGATCAGCAGGCATGGGCCATGGTGTTTATTTTCGCCACACTGGGTTATTTGTTGCCTAAGAATATTTTACGTCGCAGAGCCAAGGAAAGACGCAGCAAATTATCCCGTGAAATGCCAACTGCCATATATCTACTACGCATGCTGTTTGATGCAGGGTTATCAATGGAACACGCCCTTCGCGTACTGCAGCAGGAAGGCCAGCTGTTAACACCGGAACTCGCTATGGAATTAAGCAAAGTATTACGCCAGATTGATGCTGGGTTGGAACCTGCTGAAGCGCTATCAGAAATGGCGGCGCCGCTGGAAGTGAATGAGCTTAATGATTTGGTGGCGATCCTCAAACAAGTCAGTCGTCATGGCGGCAATATTCGCGAAACCTTGGTTCAATTTGCCAAGCTGATGGAAGAACGTCAGCTTTCCGCCTTGCGGGAATACGTTAATGTGCTGTCCGGAAAAATGTCAGTGGTGATGATGGTATTTTTGTTTCCTGCCTTGCTGATCTTTCTAGCTGGACCGGGTTTTATGGCATTAGCCAAAGGTTTATCAGGGGCTTTATGAAAACAATATCACTCGTCCTTATCGGTTTGATAATGAGCTTGACCGGATGCAGTCATTTAAATGGCAGTGCTCAAACTCATCAACAGAGCAAATCCGCCGCGCAATCCAGTTGTGAAAAAGCAACTAATGCTGATACATCAATGAATCTGGATATGATTGAACAATTAATCGCTTCTGGTCGTATGCATGCTGCATTGGCACATCTTGATAATCTTCAGTCGAACTCACTGTATGCGACTTATCTTAGAGCTGAGGCTTTGCGTCAGTCTGGTCGAGAAAAGGAAGCTGCTGAACAGTATGAAATGCTATTGCCAACCTGCATGGTAGGTGAGGCACATCATGGTCTGGGTTTGATTGCCGGACGAAACAAGCTGATAAATAAGGCGGTTGAGCATTTAACGCTGGCGGCAAACAATTTACCGGTGAATGCCAGAGTGAGAAATGATTTGGGCTATGCATTGTTGTTGCAAGGTGATTATGAAAAAGCCCAAAGAGAATTTGTAACAGCTTTGGAGCTGGATCAGGATGAGCGATTGGCAGAAACCAATATGATGATTTTATTCCTGATAACGGAGCAGCAGGAAAAAGCAAAATCCTTTGCGAAACGTATCAATATGGATGCCCGGACGGTGGCCGATCTAAATGCACAGGCGACAGCCATTCGCGCTCAGACACGTACCAGATAACATAAAACGAGGAGGCTTATATGCCTAAAAGTCAGTTATTTTCTATCGCTTTGTTTTCATTAATATTGCTACCATTTACCGTGTTGGCGGAACCTGGGCAAAATAATTCCAAATCGGCAGAACAAACCCGCCAATGGCTGGAGCTACAAAAAAGCGGTCATGCAGCATCTCCCAATCAACAAACTTTGCCCGGTCCTGCAGCGGCTCATATATACGATCGTTATTTGAATAGTTTCACTCATCCCATTCCCGAATACTTCAGTGAAGTGGAAGCTAATCCATTTAATAACTCACGCTAAACCCAGCAAAGCCCGCGGATTAATTAGCCTTTACCAATGGCATCAATAACAATCACCAAACAACGTGGCGCAATGGGGCTTCTGGGCATCTTGACCTTATTGCTCGCAACCCTATTTGCTGCATTGGCAGTTGATACTGGTCGTTTATTGATGGAACAGCGACGAATGCAGACGGTAGCGGATATGGCGGCTTTGGATGCGTCGTCATTGGCAGGACATTGTGGTGAAGGTAATGTGGCACAGGTTCAAGCAGCGGCAGAAGCCAGTGCTGCACGAAACAATCATGTCATTGCCGCCGATAAGACGCTACAGATCACCTTGGGTAGAGTTGATGTCGGTAGTGGTGGATTGCGGCAGTTTACGTCAACCAGGCTTCCCCTT
>JAMDEF010000165.1:5293-7891 GCA_023488305.1 Gammaproteobacteria bacterium
ACTGGTGAACCTAAAATCCCTCCCAGTAACGCATTCAGAATCGCGGCTTGCTGATTGGACAGCCCAACCATGGAACTGCCTGCCAGTTTTTTTGCTGGTGGTATTTTAGGCCGCAGTATTCATTTATCTGCCAGCGCAGTTGCTGAAAGGCAAGGAATTGCAGGTTTTGTGGCAGGCAGTTCCATGGTTGGGCTGTCCAATCAGCAAGCCGCGATTCTGAATGCGTTACTGGGAGGGATTTTAGGTTCACCAGTTAATTTGAACGTGATGTCGTATCAAGGACTCGCCGCCGCCAATGTTACTTTGGCAGAATTGGTAGAAGTATCAACGGCCGCCGCCAGCACTAAAGAGCTGCTGAACAGCCATCTAAGCCTGAATGAATGGCTGAATCTTTATGCTGATGCTGTTAATGCTTCTGATGCTGTCGATGTGGGACTAACCGCTGCGATGCAGAGTTTGGTCGCGGCAAATATCAGTGATTTAACCGTTTTGTTTTCCGATGTTGTTGCTGTAACAACAGACACTCCCGAAGCAGCTGCTCAGGCCAGTGTAAATTTATTTGATTTGATCATGACGACAGCGTTTGTTGCTAATGGAAATCATTTTATTAACCTGCCACTAGCGGTGAATCTGCCGGGCAATTTGCTCAATGTTTCTACCCAACTTAATCTCATTGATCCACCCAAGATGGTGATTGGTCCTCCGGGAATGAATGCTGAGGGGCAATGGCGAACCTATATGGAAACGGCCCAGTTTGATTTAACAACGCTGATTCAAAGCACGGTGGATTTGAACGTGGCGGGATTAGCGGGGGCGAGAGCAGAAATCGATTTGGCATTAAAGCTGGAGATGGCTCAAGGGGAAGCCTGGTTGAAATCATTGCAATGTGCAGGTGTAAATAATAACCAGACTAGAGTGACGATTGGCGCCCAACCCGGCACAGCTATGTTGAATTTAACTCGTGCTACTAACCCTCACGCGGCAACGGGCAATATTTCCGTTAGCGCAGTGGTGCTGTTCTTGCCTGTACCAGTTGCAAACGTGGGGCTTGGACTTAATCTGCCTTTGCAAAATCCATCTTATACAGATTTGGAGTATCAGGTTAATTTAGCCGATCCGGATGATTTACCTCAAACCCAGCATGCCAACACCGCGCCCGGCTTGGCTATTTCAAATATTTCCAATGCTATTGAATTGGATGTGACGTTATTAGGGGCAATTTCTTTACCATTATTGGATCAGTTAATAGCTCAAGCTTTGCTAAATCAAGTGTTAACCCCACTACTCAGTCAGGTGGGAACGGCTGCGATAGATCCGTTATTGGCAGTATTGGGATTGGAAATAGGTTCCATGCATGTTCATTTGACTACAGTTGAAGTAGACAGACCTGATTTGCAGATTTGATACAGCGAAATAGGAGTTTGCTCAGCACTTTATTTTTCTTTCTCCACAGGCGTTGCTGCTGGATAAATATCCGCCTGATACCAGGAAACCTGGTTACGACCCTGTTCTTTTGAGCGATAAAGAGCAATATCAGCAAGTTTTAACGGGTTCATTGTCTCTTGATCGTCACTGGCAAATACGGTTACACCGCCGATGCTCAGGGTCACAATTTCTAAATCGGCATCCAGATTTTCAATACGAAGCGCTTCGACCCGCTGACGGATTTCTTCTGCCAGATGATAGGCATCATTACGGGTGGTCTGATTCAGCAATATCACAAATTCTTCGCCACCATATCGTGCGACCAGATCAGTAGCACGTTGGGCAGAATTCGCTAAAACACTGGCGACAGTCGTCAAACACTTGTCACCTGCCTGGTGACCATAACGATCATTGAATTTCTTAAAATAATCGATATCGATCATAAGCAGGGAGAGCGGTAAACCTGAACGACGTGCCTGAACCCAGACTTGTTCCAGCGTGATATCAAACCGTCGACGATTGGCAATATTGGTTAGTTTGTCTTCACCTGCATCATTTTCGACTCAACAGCGGGCAATCAAATCATCCATCAGATCACGGCGACGTTGTACTGCGGAGTAATATAAAACAGCAATGATAATCAGTACTGGGGCAATCAACTCCCACCCTGGAGAAGTATTCGACAATAATAAAACAACTATTAAGGGTAAAAACAATCCGGTGAGAAAGCTGCCATACACAATTGGATAGGCGCTCAGTTTAAGTAACTCACCAGCAGCAATAGCGCTTAACATTAAAATGACAAACAGTTGAGTCGAAAATGAAAGTTCCGGTAACAGAAAAGCGGTCAGCCCTAACCCTAAACCTGCAGCTAATGAGGCAATTTTAAACGAGGCCAGATTGTGAGATTTAAGTGTGCTGGAAATATCTTTGCCAAAATTATTGCTTACCCGCCATTGCCATAATCCGCCGCTTACTGCCAATCCCGCCCAAATCAGAAACGTTGTAAAAGGTATTTGTGGCACGAGATAAAGTGAAAATAAAGCAATAAACCCACAATGTTGCAGGAACGACATTCGAGGATGTCTATGCAACTCACGAAATAAATGTGTGGATAATTGATGAGGATCGATCAAGCAATAGTCCTGGATTAGTTCACTCTGAAGAGTGATG
>JAMDEF010000136.1 GCA_023488305.1 Gammaproteobacteria bacterium
TTAACACGGACACTGCCTGACATCCGTGGCTGGGGTGCGAAACGCAAATTACCACATTTTGATGATTTGTTATTCCTGGGTGCGAGTATGTCGCGTTACCCGCTTGAAGGCTATCGTGAAAAATGTAATACCCAGGTCACTTTGGGCACCCGTTTTGCCAAAAAACCTATCGTAATCGAAACGCCGGTAACCATTGCCGGTATGAGTTTCGGTGCCTTGTCTGCCAATGCTAAAGAAGCGTTGGGCCGTGGTGCGTCTGCAGTGGGCACATCAACGACGACCGGTGACGGTGGTATGACGCCTGAAGAACGTGGTCAGTCCAGCAAACTGGTCTATCAATACCTGCCATCACGTTACGGTATGAACCCGGATGATCTGCGTAAAGCGGATGCTATCGAAGTAGTATTGGGACAAGGTGCCAAACCCGGTGGTGGTGGCATGTTATTAGGCCAGAAAATTACCGAACGTGTTGCCAAAATGCGTACCTTACCGATGGGCGTTGACCAACGCAGTGCCTGCCGTCATCCAGACTGGACCGGTCCTGATGATCTGGCTATCAAGATCCTCGAACTGCGTGAAATCACTGACTGGCAGGTACCTATCTATATCAAAGTCGGTGCGACTCGTACTTACTATGATGTGAAGCTGGCGGTGAAAGCCGGTGCTGATGTCATCGTTGTTGATGGAATGCAGGGCGGTACGGCGGCAACCCAGGAAGTCTTTATCGAACATGTCGGTATTCCGACTATGGCTGCTATTCCACAGGCCGTTCAGGCGCTGCAGGAAATGGGTATGCATCGTAAAGTACAGCTGATCGTTTCCGGTGGTATCCGTAACGGTGCCGATGTGGCCAAGTGTATGGCTTTGGGCGCAGACGCAGTGGCTATTGGTACAGCAGCCTTGATTGCCTTGGGTTGTAACGATCCTAAATATGATGAAGAGTTTAAAGCCATTGGTTCAGCAGCTGGTTTTTATGATGATTATCATGAAGGTCGTGATCCGGCAGGTATTTCCACCCAGGATCCGGAACTGAGTAAGCGTCTGGATCCGGTCGAAGGTGGACGCCGTATCGCCAACTATTTACGAGTTCTGACGTTAGAAGCACAAACGTTGGCACGTGCCTGTGGCAAAAATGATATGCGAAATCTGGAACCTGAAGATCTGGTGGCCTTAACAGTGGAATCTGCTGCTATGGCAAGAGTACCGCTGGCGGGCACTAACTGGATTCCGGGCCAACAGCCGTTCTGATAGACGGTTAGTTAACAGTTACCGAGACAAGGGCTGATGTTGTTTTGATTAAACCTGCTTAATGCGATCTCTACCCCGTCGCTTTAAGTCAGTTTATTCATGGTGGCATCAGCCCTTTTTTTATTCATTTCATAGAGGAGGAACAAGTGTAGTCATTAACTATCTTTAAATTAAGAGAGAGAAATAACTATGAATAATAATTTAAAAAAACGTATAGAAAATATGTACATACGGGACTGTGTTATGGCCTGGTCGGATATTGTTTTACTCTGGCTGGCAATAGGCTTTGTCCTCATTAGTATCTTGAGCATTGTGGAAGATCCCTTCATCCGAGTGGTGATGATCATTTCCAGTGCATTGTTAGTGATTTTCAACACGGCGTCCGTGGCGGCAATGACCAAACACTACGCTGAAGATAAGAACTTCATTTACGAATTAGACATTAAGCATCTTGATGAAAATCGAGTAGCAAAAAAATTAATGCAAGAGTCTACTAATGAGGAAAGGTTATGACTAACTACATACCCAAAATTCAACATAAACGTGGTCAACTCTTTGACAGTTTGTTTATTTTATTTTTAGTTTACGTAAGTCTTTATATCCCTTTGTTTATGGAGTCTGATACCAAATCAGCCGATGAAACAACTTCTGTCCAAGTCATCACTTGGGAATCTCTTAATGTCTCCCCCGTGGAACAGGAACAGTGGCAAAAACTCGGTTTTGATGAGTTAGCTGCTGCTGAGATTATCAACGACCGATTTGATTACACCATTGATCCAGTAATGCTGATTATTACGGTTTTAGTGATTGTCGGTTATTTCTTTTTTGTACTCCGCGTTTCTGACAGGCAATACCGTGAGGTGATTGAGGAAAAATTTGGTGCTGCTGGCAGTCGGGCAACGAATGAACAGGAGGACGCGAGATGATTTATTGGGATTTATTAAGTTATGCCGCCTGGATTATTTCCGCTTTATTGCTGCTATGGATTGTCGTTGATGCGGTGAGCGTCTCTCGCCAGTTTGATGAAGAACTGCTTGTCAGCTCCAGAGAGGGCGCAGATGAGATGTTGGATCAAATCAAACGAGAAGGAGAAGACAAATGAGTCAATCTACTTCTAGTGGTGGAGAACAAAAACGCATTTCGATGCTGAAAGTGTTGAATCCATTTCATGTATGGGCATTGGGTGTCGGTATCGTACTGGTCGGTGAGTTTATGGGCTGGAACTTTTCAGTTGCCAAAGGCGGTGCGTATGGTGCTTTGATTGCCTGCTGGGTAATTGGGCTGCTGTATAGCTGTGTGGCGATGATCGATTCAGAAGTGACATCGACCGTGGCAGCAGCAGGTGGACAATATACCCAGGCCAAACACATCATTGGGCCACTTATGGCTTTTAATGTCGGTTTGTACCTGGTAATGGCCTATACCATGTTGGAAGCGGCAGATGCCCTCATTGTAGGGGATTTGATGGCAGCCGTGGCTTCGGCAACCGGCTATGCGGATTTGAATCCGCAGCCGTTTGTGGTGTTGACCATCGCTTTTCTGGCCTGGTTGAATTACCGGGGGGTATTTATGACCCTGACGGTGAATTTTGTCATTACGCTATTTGCCTTTCTGGCGATTATTGCCTTATTTATTGGCAGCGATCCGTTAAACCCGGGCAATATTCTCAAGCACAGTGATTTATTAACCGAGCTACCTTACGGCTGGATTGGAGTAGTAGCAGCCTTACAATTCGGGATGTGGTATTACTTGGGAATTGAAGGCACCTGTCAGGCTGCAGAAGAGGTCCGTAGTGCTGGAAGATCAATTCCATTAGGTACTATTGGTGGAATTCTAACCTTGCTGGTAGCAGCAACATTGACCTGGTATGTCTCAACAGGGTTGATGCCATGGCAGTATCTGGGACAGGCAACTACGCCTTTGTATGATGCGGCATCCATTATTGGTAATCCATCGCTGCAGATAGTGCTATTTATCGGCACCATGTTCGCGGCGATTGCCTCTGCAAATGGCTGTATCAATGATGCAGCACGAGCCTGGTTTTCAATGGGACGTGATCGTTATATGCCAACCTGGTTCGGTGCAATTCATCCACATTACCGAACACCATTTCGAGCCATAATATTCCTGATACCAATAGCCGTCTCATTTGCATTTACCGGTCTGCTGGATCAGGTCATTACATTCTCAATTCTGTCAGGTTTGTTGGGCTATACCTTTATGTCCTTCAATATGGTTCGTTTCAGAAAAATGTGGCCTTTAGATGTGATCAAACGTGGCTATATTCATCCGTTCCACCCGATTCCAGCATTTACATTGTTGGGCCTCTGTTCGGTGGTTTATTTTGCCACTTTTCTTGGATACGGCGCGTCTCTGCTGTCAATTATGGCGTTCTACATTGTTGCTTCGGTGTGGTTTGTAAAACGTCGATATCAGTTTGTAAAGCGTGCTGATCAGTTCACTATGCCTTGGCCACGGCCTAAGGGTTATTAATGGAGGGGCAGAAATGAAAAGAATTTTATGCGCAACAGATGGTTCTCATAGTGCTGATAAAGCGGTTGAATTTGCTATTGAATTAGCTGTTCTGATGAATGCTGAATTGACATTTATTCATGTGATAAGACCAACAGAAGATGATGTTTCCAAAACCTATTTTTGGGACTCCAATATGCTTAGAGCAGCGGATGATCAGATTCAAAAGGAGTTGCGACATGCATTTGATAAAGCCTTTCAGCGCGGACTGGTGAGGGTTAACTGTACCACGGTACAGGGACATAACACGGCGGCAGAAATTATTAATTTTGCTGATGTGCATCATCATGATCATGTGATAACTGGTTCAGTGGGAAGGTCGGGTCTCTCCAAGGTTCTGCTCGGTTCTATTGCCGAGCAGATTATCAGCAAGGCACATTGTCCTGTGACGGTGGTGCGTTAATCATTGGCCTCGCAGTGAGTGAAATCCTGACTGCGGGGCTTTTTTTACGATTTTTTGCTGTTATCTAAGGAAGTTGCTCAATGTTCAGTCAACTATTTTCTGCACAGAGAAGAGGAGGCCTTGATGTCTGAATTTGGCATTTTTACGCTACTCGTGGTGTTCAGTATTTCTTTGTGGTGGATTTATAAACAACATCATCTACAGGTGATTCAATCACGAGCGAATTTACTCAATGGTTTTGCCAAGATCATGGAGGTAAGTGAAACATACTTTAATACTGCGGGTTATGCCTCGTTACAAGGCGTTTTTAACCAGACACCGCTGAGTTTGCGAATCGAAGTGGATAATCTAACTGCCCGCAAGATCCCGGTAATGTGGTTGCATATCAAACTGCATAACACTTCTGCCACAAACGGTAGTCTCGATATTCTGGTACGGCCCCAGAATACAGAGGTTTACAGTCCGTCATGGCAATGGTCTCAACCAATAAAGCCTTTGGCTGGCTGGCCACAGCATGCCCGTTATATGAGTAGGGATGTGGCGCCAGATCTGCAGGCAATCGATACCGATGTCCGTACATTATTTGCTGATGAAAAAGTCAAAGAACTTCTGATAACTCCCGATGCTGTTCGACTGACATATATGATTCGTCAGGCGGACAGGGGTAATTATTTATTGTTGCGTTCGGTGCAATTTGATGACGAACCGATTGATTCGGATCAGGTAGCGGCATTGACTCGTCAATTACAGCGGTTGCAACAAAAATTAATTGGAAGCAAAAACCCATGAGCCAGACTATGCGAAAACCGTCCCGACCTCTGCATCCCTATCTCATTCTTCTTGTAGCTATTTTATTACCCGGTGTAGGCCAGGTACTGAATCATGCCCCCATACGGGGTTTGATGATGGTGTTTTTTATGATGGTTCTGGGGGTGATCACTTTTAATCTGGCAGCACCGGATGTTTCTTTGATTGGTAAATTTGCCGGTGGTGTTTTTATCTACGCCATATCCATCATGGATGCATATATGTGGGCGAGGTTGCATTGGGCTTTGGCGCAGCAGAAGTAGTTTTAACGAAACACAGAAGCAGGACAGTTTTATTCACCATTTTTATGTTTCATGTCCGCTGACACATACATCTAAAGAAGTACTTATTGAGGAGAATTATCAATCTCTCATTATTAGGCTAAGTTCAAATCAGGTTTGAAATAAACCTTATTTCAATATGTTAACGGTCCTTTAATTACATATCAAAATTATAACTAGAGAGAAATTACAAGCTTAATAAGCTGGAGATAATTCTTATGAGAGAAAATAACATGAGTACTACAAATGCCTCCGTTAAGGGAGGTGGAGAACATTCCGATAACCTCGAACGTTCCATTGATTGGAAACAGGGTCTAGCCATTGCGTCCGGTGTGCCATTACTGATTTTACCTTCATTGGGTTATTTTCCCCTGTGGGTTGCATCAGCAGCGATCCTTATTTGGGGATTATCGGTGCTGCAGGGATTTATGCAAAATCTGGCCTATGCTGAATTAGCCACTACCTTTCCTAAAGCCTCAGGTTTACCTGGTTTTGCCCAAAATGTATTTAAAACTCAGAATTACGATGGAAATTATGACAAAGGCAAGCTTATCGGTGGATTCAGCGCCTGGAGTTACTGGTTTGCTTGGAATCCAGTACTAGCGATCTTTGCCATACTTGTCGGCAGTTATCTGCATGGATTATTCCCGGTGCTGGGAACGATGTTTACTGAGTATCAGCTCTCGCTGTTATCAGGGGGCGTAATTTTTAGTGTACTGCTTGTCATTAACTGCTTTGGACTTAAAGACAGTGCAGTTTTAGGTTACATCCTTGCAGCCATTTCTTTGATTCCACTGGTGGTAATGACCGTCACCCCTTTTGCTACTGGGACTGTTGAAATCAGTAATATCACAAACAGCTGGTTGCCTACAGATTGGTCCTGGGATATGCACCATATATTGATTTTGTTCGGTTTGTTTGCCATTGCCCAATGGAGCGCCTGTGCGTGGGAAACTGCGGCGATTTATGGCCCTGAGTATAAAAAACCAGGTACCGATGTGCCAAAGGCACTGTTTGTCTGTGGCGCCATTTGTTTATTTTCTTTTGTACTGGTCCAGGCAGCTGTTATCGGGGTTTTAGGCGTAGAAGGTGTACTGTCAGAACCATTGTCTCCAATGATTCCAGTTGCTGAAGCAGCCTTTGGTAAAGCTGGGGCAATGCTTGCCATTATTATGCTGATTGCAGCGATGATCCTTATTATTCAAACGGCTTATCTTGGTTCTGCGAGGGCTATGCATTCAATGGCTACAGAAGGGAATTTACCGAGCGTTTTTGGCAAGTTGAACGCAAGAGGTACACCCGTTGTCGCGATGGTGGTTATTGGTCTGTTTAATCTTTTATTGATTTCGATGGGGACACCTGCGGCAATTTTAGCAGCTTCAGCTATCGGTTATACCTGTGCGAATGGCATCAGTCTTTTTGCCTATGTCAAAGCCAAAAATAACCCAAACTTTGCCAATCTCGACAGACCTTTCAAAGCTCCAAAAGGCTGGAAAAATGTCGCCTTGTTATTCGGTTTGTTCAACATTCCGCTTTGTCTGATCGGAGTGGTGTATCTGAACAGTCTTGAGGTGGGTTGGTTTTCAACATGGATAGGTTTTATTGTGCTGGGAATGTATCTGCCAATATGGGTCTACACTCAATATGAATCCCGTTTACAGCCTGAGATAGCTTTAAACACTGCAGCGGGAGATTAGCAATATCGTCCTATAACTTTAGTAAAAAAAGCAGGCGCTCTACAGTTCTAATTAAGTCATAGATAAATATAAAAATTTTCTAATTACTAGGTAGTAATACTTCTTTGGAATTGTTGGAGCCCTTTTACAACGTAATAATGAAACCGTTGCTGCATTAAAAGTTAATTCAGCTTCATTTATTTCCTCGATCCGTTCTCTCGTTGAGGCGTTAAGTGGATTATGCCAAACCCTTACAACACCTGTTTTATAAGGGTAAGGCTGATCCACTTTTTTTTTGAGGCATAAATCAGATGATTGACCAGCAATCCAAAAACAGAAGGATAGATCGATGAACCTACCCCTGCATATTCAACTGGAAGATGTTCAGAATACGCCAGATAAACGCTGTCTAATCATCGATAGAGTCGGTATAAAATCGCTGCGTTATCCCATATTTTTTCAGAGTGATGCTGATGAAGCGCCTATTCGTGTAGTGGCTGACTTCAATATGTATGTGAAGTTACCTCATGATGTGAAAGGCACACATATGTCACGCTTCATCGAGCTGCTGGAAACGCCTGATCTGGTTATGTCTACTGACAGTATTGGCGATTTCATGAAAACCATGCTGAGTCAGCTTGAGGCCGACAGTGGTCACCTGGAAATGCAGTTTCCGTTTTTTATTCGCAAGCAGGCACCGGTTTCCGGCGTCAGCAGTATGATGGATTACGACGTCACGCTCATTGCCAATCTAGAGGAGACGCTGAGTCTCAAACTTAAAGTAGCGATTCCGGTGACCAGCCTGTGTCCCTGCTCGAAAAAAATCTCCGAATATGGTGCCCACAATCAGCGTTCAATGAT
>JAMDEF010000120.1 GCA_023488305.1 Gammaproteobacteria bacterium
GTCTGTCACTTTTTTTGACTGGTTTACGTAACGAATCATGAATTGTTGCCAGCTCCCCAAGAGGAAGTGTTTCCCAATCACTCCCCATAACCCAAACCCTGCAAATTCTGCCGAATTACGCAATCTAGCTTTTCAGCTTCAGCCATCTGTCGATATAAGGTCTCAGCCAGCTCAGCCATTTTGGTTTCAAAAGCAATGCCATCATCTTCAATATCTGCTGCGCCAACATAGCGGCCGGGGGGCAATACAAAGTCATTGGCTTTGATGTCATCAAGCGTGGCGGATTTACAAAGACCGGGAATGTCTTGGTAGTCGCCATCTTTCGCTTCACCTCGCCATGCGTGATAGATGCGAGTGATTTCGGCAATATCATCGGTGGTCAGTTCTTTATGTACGCGGCTTATCATCGAACCCATATTACGGGCATCAATAAACAAAGTTTCTCCCCGGCGATCCCGGAACTGTTTGCGATCATCCGAAAATTGCTGGGCGCGTTTATTTTTGGTGATAAACCATAAGCAGACGGGAATCTGCGTAGTGTAAAACAATTGCCCGGGCAGGGCGATCATGCAATCGACCAGATCATTTTCAATCAGTTTTTGCCGGATCTGACCTTCACCGCTGGTATTAGTGGACATGGATCCATTAGCCAGTATAAAACCGGCGATGCCGTTTTCTGACAGCTTGGAGATCATGTGCAATATCCAGGCATAGTTGGCATTACCCACCGGCGGTACTTCGTAACCTGCCCAGCGTGGGTCGTTAATCAATTCATCATTGCCGCGCCAGGCTTTAAGGTTAAAGGGCGGGTTAGCCAATATAAAGTCAGCTTTGAGATCCGGATGCTGATCTTTAAAAAAGGTATCGGCCGGTACATCACCCAGATTACTGGAGATGCCGCGGATAGCTAGGTTCATTTTTGCCAGTTTATAAGTGGTAGCGGTGTATTCCTGACCGTAAATGGAAACGTCTTTTTGATTACCCTGATGGCTGTCGATAAATTTAATGGATTGCACAAACATACCGCCAGAGCCACAGCAGGGGTCATAGATTTTGCCTTGATAGGGCTCAATCATTTCAGCCAGCAGATTGACCACACATTTTGGGGTGTAGAACTCGCCACCGCCTTTGCCTTCAGTTGCAGCAAATTTCCCCAGAAAATATTCATATACCCGGCCAACCAGATCAGCTTCGTTATCACTGATGGTATCGATATTGTTTATCGAATCGATAAGGGCAGCGAGCTTGCTTGGATCCAACGCCATCCGTGAAAAGTAGTTATCGGGCAGGGCGCCTTTTAAAGATGGATTGGTTTTTTCAACGGCATGCAGGGCGGTGTCGATCTTTACGGCGATGTCATCTTGTTTGGCCTGCTTTTGAAGTGTGTTCCAGCGGGCATGTTCGGGCAGGTAGAAAACGTTTTTCATGGTGTAAAACTCCACCATGTCGAGATAATCCTGCTGACCGTCATCAACCAGTGCCTGGCGCCGGGCTTCGAATTTGTCGCTGACAAATTTCAAAAATATCAGGCTCAATACCACATGTTTGTATTCCGATGATTCAACCGTACCACGTAGTTTATCGGCAGTATCCCAAAGCGTTTGCTCAAAGGTTTTAACGTTTTTTGTTGTGGTTTTCTTTTCGGCCATTGGCTGAGGGCATCCTTGGGTTTTCATTCGAACAGAAATATCTAAGCCGCTAATCTTGCCATAAATCTCTTTTATTAGGGGAGCGTGTGCTGAATTGTCTGTTTTATCTGAACATCATTTCGAATCTGATCAGCTGTTTCGTTTGTGACCTATATCAAGTTTGTCGATGTATTGCGACTGTATGCTGGCGACACAGTTAAAAGTAAGGTGTCATGTTTTGTATAACGTAATTAGAGTAAAAGATGAACCTAGCTATCCTGATATGTCAGTACTGGAGAAGCTTCAACGACGACATATTGATGAGCTGAGGCCTATTTATGATATTCAGTTTGATGAACTTATAAAAGAACAAGCTATTTCGGGTGCGGTTAAGCACTGGTTGGCAGAACGTAAACAAGAGCTATTCCCAGCGTTTATCAAGCCATTTTCTGATAGGAAGGTCATATATAAAAAGGCCCAGAAGATCTCAAGATTTTTAAGGGAAATAGAACGCTATGGTTTATCTTATGATGATGCTTTCTGGTCAGAATTGCACAGGGCATTCAATCTCATTGAAGGTCAACGACCATTATTGAGATCGGCTGAAACCACGGCATATTGGTACAGAAAACTGCGTAAACAAGTTAGAAGAGCATCTTTCATTTTTTCATCCCTTGTTGGTAATGATAAAAGCATGGCTTCACATAAATATGTGATGTATCGACGCCATTTGGCTCCACAAACTATGTATATGACACCATGGGGAATGCGGACAAGATCTCAGCTACAGGACAGACGACAGCACGCAAGGCATTCATCCTATTTAACGAGAGTGACAGGAATAGCTGAACTCAACATTGAGGCTGGTCGTGCAGCCTATTTCGTGACAGTCACACTCAAACCTGAATTTAAAAAAGCGAATAGATTATTTAATGGCTTAACACCGGATAAACTAACTAAACTGATTGCTGAGGCAGTGCGTAAACAAACAGATAAACTGCGTTATCACGATATTGATGTTGATGCTATTAGGGTTTTGGAAGCCCAGGCAGATGGCACACCACATCTGCATTTTCTGATTTTTACCAAGGATATTGATTTAGTACTGGAGATAATTGAATGGGCATTTGTTGATCGTCAGAAAATATCCTGCAAGCAAGGCATACATATGACGCCTGTTTATGATCTGAAAGGTGTTATCAGCTACATCCTGAAAAGCTTTTTGCCAGAGATGTCATCTATTCAAACCATCGATACTCCTGGTGAAATCAAGTCGATGCAGACGCTGGATGAAGATGAGAAAGTAACGGCAGATAAAGTTGTTGTGATTAAACAGCCAACTGCCTCTCGACCGGTGACGCATACCGAACAAATCCAAGCTTGGTCTGAATTCACTAGCAAAAGACGATTTGCGGTGATGTCCACCAAGAGAAGTTACCCGCCTCTGGCACTCTGGGATGCTTGCCGTCAGGGTAATGCTGATCTCGTTAACTGCTCTTATCTCAAAAAGCATTTTCAGGATCGCTATAGCTCCGATCTGCCTATGCTGGCTAGTCTCAATGCACAGCTAAACACTATAGCGGCTAGTGGCGATTACGCTATGTTCTGCAGAGTCCTTTGGCTCTACTCCAATAACGTTGCCGATTCTCATGATCATGCTTATGCATCAACTATCAATACAGATCTTTCTGCACCTTACAATGCCTTTGCTATCGAGGATAAACCTTCACCCACACCATCTATTGATACGATGAGTAAATCTGATTTCCCACAATTAAGGCTAAGTGATCAAGTTAACTTAAAGAGTAATAAAAACATCACGAATCGTTTTAATCCATTGCCGTTATGGCCAGCAAAATATCATCACTATCCAAACTTCATGTTTAACACAGAATATATTCGCACTCTATGAGTACATTTAAGGTTACATTTGCAGAAATTTTGGGTGAGCCGTTAATTACATTTATGCCTCTACACGAGTCCTGTCTTTTTTTATTGGGAAATAAACATATTTACGCTCAATAAATAACGCGGAAGTATGTGAGGGGCTGGCAGGCAAATGTTTTTTAATATCTAGCCAGAGGGCGTGAAAGTATTAACGAAAGTGTTATCTATCTCACAGTCAAAATTCAGCAATCTAATATGGTAATAGGCATCCAATAAATACACCGGGTATGCCGATGCCAACAAAAAATATTTCCCAATCTGAAAGAAATAAAGCGCTCATAGCGATGCGGTTTTATCGACTTCACCATCCAGCTGGCAAAGCAGATTTAGTCTCGACACAGAATGCGTTATTGAATTTAAGTTTTCACTTGGTAAAGGATGCATGGCGAATCCAACGGAATGCGATTGCATTCATGTTTGAAAATGTCGGGCAGTACGATCATGCAAGGGTAATTCATGAAATGAAAAATCCAGTCAGCCTGCCTGAAAATAGGCACCTTCGAAAAAAGAAACGGGGTGACTGCAAGAGAGTACTAGAGACGGAGCACTCCAAAATAGTGCAATACATCTTAAAAAGAAACAAACCAAACTGGGCGCTATTAGCGGTATTGGAAGTCGTCAGAGAAACGGGTGTAAGACCATGTGAAATAGACAAAATGACATTCAATGCTGATAACAGTAGCTTAGATATTATCTCAGCCAAAAAAACCGAAGATGGTTTACGAGGATTAGATCGGACACTTTATTTTGATACCGGACAATTCAATACCTTAACGGCGGCCCATAAAGCTTGGAAACAACATAAGCTCCTATCCGGTTCTGACAGTACAAAAGCGATGAAACTGTTGCAAGATCAACTGGCAAGAGTAACGAAAGCTCTTTTTCCTCGACGTAAAAACCGGATCACATTTAAAAGCTATCGCCATCAATTTGGATCCAACCTTAAAGCATCGGGATGGACTCGTAGAGAAACTGCAGCAGCAATGGGCCACCAATCGGTCAATAGTTTGTCCCTTTACGGCAATATCCGAAATGCATCACGATTACCGGAGTTTTCGGTTTCAAGAACCTCTGTAATGAATGTTCGTAATACAGTATTGAAAACGTACAAATCAGGTGCGGAAAAACTTTGTCTGTTGACAGTGAATGCAAAATAAAATTATAAAAAAACAATAAATATCAACATGTTAAAACTGTGATATGGATAACATTGCTGATTTTTCTAGGTGGCATCATAGAGGCTTCTTAAACAGGAGTCATTCGCTATGTATGCATTTTTTGAACCTTACAGATATACGTTGTTTCTTAATCGCTCTCATCTCGAGCATAATTTAGAAAAAATTGCTAAAGCCCAACGGAAAGCAAATCCTGGAATTCTAGTTCCAGCACATTACGACATCCCCTCGCTGATATGGCCGCCGCCAACTAAAACAATATGCCTTGTAAGCATCATTACGGAGATCCCCTATGGTTCTTGGGGAGGTCACCGTGGTTGAAACAATGAGTATTCATGAAGCGGCCAAGTTTCTTCATCTTAATCATGAAACGCTAAGAAGGCTTGCTCAAAGTGGAAAAATTCCAGCAGCAAAACCAGGAAAAAAGTGGGTTTTTATTAAAGCCGATCTTGCCGACTGGTTACGGTCACAGTATTCTCAATCACGGCGAACGTTGTTGAGTGAAGAAATTACAGGCGATAAGGTATGTCACTCAATAAACGCGGAAAAACGTGGTGGATTGATTTCACCACGCCAGGCGGAAACCGAGTTAGGTGCTCTGCTAAAACTACAGTAAAACGTGAAGCGCAGGAATATCACGATAAGTTAAAAAGGGACGCATGGGAACGTGACCGTTTGGGTATTCAATCTGGACGAACTTGGGATGAAGCTGCATTAAAGTGGGTTAAAACTACTGAGAAGACGGTAAGTTACAAGAAAAATCTCAGTATGTTGAGATGGTTGCATCCATATTTGTCAGGTCGATCTTTAGATAGTATTACTCAGGGGCTTATTGAGGGAATTGGGTCTATTAAGGAAGAAGAAACCAGTGGGGCGACAGCAAACCGTTTTCTTGCTGTGATTAGTGTGGTTCTGCATCAGGCACACAAATGGGAATGGATTATTCGCGTACCTAATATTGAAAGATATGATGAGAATAAAAAGCGTATTCGTTGGCTAACGAAAAAGGAATATCATCGATTGATGATGGTACTGCCTGATTACTTGAAGCCATTAGTTAAGTTTTCAGTTGCCACAGGTCTACGCCAGGCAAATGTGAAAAACTTGGCATGGAGTCAAGTTGATGTCAGCAGAGCATGTGCTTGGATTCACGCTGATCAGTCAAAAAGTAATGAAACGATTAGTGTACCGTTGAACCAAGATGCGCTTGATGTATTAGAGGCGGTTAAAGGTAAGCATAAGACATTAGTATTTGTATCGAAAACCGGTAAGTGGTTCGGAGATCCTAATAATAAAGACTGGCGTAAAGCATTAGAAAGTGCGGATATTTCAGACTTTCGATGGCACGACTTACGCCACACGTGGGCGAGTTGGCATGTTCAGAACGGCACGCCTTTATACGTCCTTAAAGAGCTTGGGGGCTGGAAGACGCTAGCTATGGTCGAGAAATATGCGCACCTTTCACCACAGCATCTAGCAGCTTATGCCAGTAACGTTTTGACGGAGGTTGCTTAGGGTTATGGCACAAATTCGTCACAGGCTTTCAGGCATAAAAAAAGCACTTATCTCTAAGTGCTTGATTTTATTGGTGCCCGGGGCCGGAATCGAACCGGCACGACCGCAAAGTCGAGGGATTTTAAGTAACATCTACAAAGCCGCTGAATTGGCTGAGGAAGACACATGTTCCATTTTGGAACATATGGCAGATCACGGGCAAAAATACAAAACCAAGCTCTACAATCTCGATGCCATTATTTCCGTGGGTTATCGTGTGAACTCAGCGCGTGCAACGCAATTCCGGCAATGGGCTACACGCACGTTAAAGCAACATCTTGTTGAAGGTTACACGCTTAACCAGCGCCGATTGCAAGAACGGGGCGTTGAGTTTGAACAAGCGATTGCTCTGCTTTCTCGTACCCTTGCAAACCAACGGTTGTTAAGTGATGAGGGCGAAGCTGTGCTGGCTGTCATTAACGATTATGCGCGCAGTTGGAGTCTGTTGCAGGGGTACGATGAACAAAGTCTGCAAGCGCTATCCAACAAACAAGGCGATATGCATGCGCTGATGCTGGATGACGCATTGGCCGCTATTGGTCAGCTCAAGAGAACGCTAATTGCTAAGGGCGAAGCCACTGAACTCTTCGGCCAGCTCCGAGGTGAGGGACTGGCTTCAGCGTTGGCTACCATCGAGCAAGGTTTTGGTGACGATCTGTTTTACCCTAATGTCGCGAGTCGTGCTGCTCACTTGCTGTACTTTGTGATTAAGAATCACCCTTTGGCCGACGGTAATAAACGCAGCGGTTCTTTTTTGTTTTTGTGGTATTTGCGAATTAACCAGCATCTGCTAGCCAAGCCAGTTGAAGAATTGATTAATGACAACACGCTGGTAGCACTGGCCTTGCTAGTGGCGGAAAGCCAACCGGTTCAGAAAGAGCTGATGATTCGGCTGATTGAGCATTTTATTCTGCTAAAAACGGATAACTGAGGAAGACATGAGCGAATATAAAACCATCGCCGAGTCAAAGAATTTCATCGTACTCGAAAAATACACCAGGGAATGGGATGCGGTTGAAAGCTACCAAAGCGAAGGTGATTTAGAGCGTGAGCTGATTCAGGATTTGGTCAATCAAGGCTATGAATATCTGCCAAAGCTCTCTAACACTGTGTCCATGCTGGACAATGTGCGAACCCAGTTGCAAACCCTCAATAATGTGGTGTTTTCTGAAGGTGAATGGCGGCGTTTTATCGAAACGTTTCTGGATAAACCCAGTGATGGCATCGTCGATAAAACACGCAAAATTCATGATGACTACATCCACGACTTCACGTTTGATGATGGTCGTATTCAAAATATCTACCTGCTCGACAAAAAGAATGTGGCGCGAAACAAAGTGCAGGTTATCAAGCAATTCGAGCAAGCTGGCAGCCACGCCAACCGATACGATGTCACTATTCTGGTCAATGGCCTGCCACTGGTACAGATTGAACTGAAAAAACGCGGTGTGGCGATACGTGAAGCCTTTAATCAGGTGCATCGTTATAGCAAAGAGAGCTT
>JAMDEF010000077.1 GCA_023488305.1 Gammaproteobacteria bacterium
AAATTGGGCGTTGCTCACTGGCCAACATGGGAAAAAGGCGTATCAGTTTTCCCTTGGGCGTTTGTCACGACAGAAATCGCTTATATCATTGAAGGTGAGTGTGAAATGACACCTGCCGATGGTGGTCCATCAACAACATTTAAAGCTGGTGATTTAGTGGTGTTCCCGAATGGTTATAAAGGCTCATGGGAAGTTAAAAAAGCTTTGAAGAAGCAATTTAAGCACAAGGATGGCAATTTTGTGAAATGTGCTCTTAGTCGTTTTAAAATATTAAAAAACCGTTTAAAATCAAATTCCTGAAATATATTGGTATAGGTTGGGTTGAGGAACGAAACCCAACAATCTGATTGATGTTTTTGACCTTGTCGCTGCCGCTGGGCGTTCATTTATTTTGCTTGCCCAAAATAAACGAACCAAACAAAAGGGCAGCCCATGCTCGCCCTGCGGGTACCCTGCGCTTCTCGATCTGGTCGGGCATGACGGAAACTCGCTGCGCTCAAACAGCCGCCATGCTGATCCGACCAGCTCTGCGATGCTCGGCGTCGCATAAGGGCATTTAGGGAAGGTCCAAAAACGTGAGACTTACGGATTCCCCTTTTGTGTTGACGAGTAGCGGCTTTTTGTCAGGATTAGAGACTTACCTGTTTGAGCGAAGCGAGTTTGGTGAGTCTCTCTGACAAAAAACGCAACGCAGTGGAGCCGCAGGCCAACACAAGGGGTGCCTTTTCTTTTGGTTCGTTTTCTTTGGGCAAACAAAGAAAATGAACTCGCCCCATAGGGCGAAACTTTGTGTCAAAACATTTTGATTTGTTGGGTTTCGCAGGCTCAACCCAACCTAAGGGCTGAGATATATCAATTTTTATTACTCAATTAAATCGCAACTACCAAATTTATTACTTCCATAAATAACTTTATATTCAGAGCCTAAAGTTTCTATTAACTGCTGAGCTTCATGTTTGGATTTGAAAAAACCAATCATCTGGAGTGATTCTTTGTCTAGTACTGCCCATCCACGTCGCCACATAGGGTTATCAAGATCTATGGTGGGGGTAAGATCTTCAAATGAGGGAATCAAGTCGAAATAAGTCGCATAACTGACGCCAAAATCTCCATCTGGCTCTATAGATCGACTTACAACTCCTATAACTTCACCAGAAGAATTGAACACGGGTCCACCACTCATTCCACTTGGCCAATAACCATCCACTTCAATCACCGGAGTGGAGTTTGTGCTTGAGGTGCCTTGAGGATGAATTTTCCTGATCCGCCCATAACATCCGTACATGCCCTCAGTTAAGAATGCTTTCTGCTCAGAATCAGATAGTTTTTCACAATTTAGCTCAGAGAACCCAATAGCTAAAACAATATCTCCCTTTGAGGGATGCCAACCATGTACCCTAACTGGTACACACTGTGAGGTATTATTTTTTGGTTGAAAAATAACTTTCATAGTAGCTAAATCCAAAGCACTCTCTGATTGTTGATGATGTTTCAGTATGGCTAATGGATCATCTTTTTCACGAATAAACTGACTTATATGTTCCACCAAAGCAAAGGCTTCATCAGGGATAGTTGGAGAACCGAAAATTAAGCCTAGCCCCAATAATAAAATTGCATGTTCTCCGGATGATGTAGGTGAAAGATCCTTCCAGTCTTTTGAATTTTTAGTGTTTTCTCTGGCAAAATCAATCACATGATCCCCAGTAAGAAACGTTCCCCAACCGTCTATATGAAAGGCTGTTCCCATTCCAACTAAATCACCATCCATATCGCGCTTGAAAACTGGAACAACTGCCTTTCTTAAACCAAAAGGATCATGGATGGGAAAAGGAGCTAGTGGCGAATCTGATAACGGAAACAAAACTTTTCCTTCTTCACTATTGCTAATAGCTTCACATGTTCTTATTTGGAAAGGTTTAAATTTCATAGGCTTTTATGTTTTTTAAGTAGTGTGAATATTATCAAGGTATTTTTTTTAGTTTTATCTATTAATATTCAAGTCCAACTGAGCTTGCCCCTTCTCATCAACCACCTGCAAATCAAACCCACTCAAACTCACCCCCACCAACCTAACCGGTTTATGCCCAGCTTCCGTCCGAGCCAACAACTTCGGCAACCATTCCTGCAAATCAGCAATGCCAATACTGTGATCCAGTGTTTGCGCCCGCGTGACTTGCTGAAAGTCGGCGTATTTAACTTTTACAGTGACAGTCCTGCCTTGCATATTGTGTTTCTTGAGGCTGTCGAGCACTTGTTCGGCGAGGTCGAGCAGGATGTTGGTTAACTCTGGGACGGACAGAATATCTTCGGCAAAGGTGGTTTCCTTGCCGAGTGATTTGCGGATACGTTGACTGCGGACGGGGCGTTCATCAATGGCTCTGGCGATGTTGTAATAATACTGACCGGATTTGCCGAAGCGTTCGTTGAGTTCGGCCAATGTTTTCTGCCGTAGGTCATTGCCGGTATGGATGCCGAGGTTTTTCATTTTGGTTTCGGTGGCGGGGCCGATGCCGTGAAATTTGCCGATAGGTAGTTTGTTTACAAATTCCTGACCCTGTTCTGGGCGGATGAGATATAGACCATCGGGTTTATTCATATCGGAGGCAATTTTGGCGAGAAATTTATTGTAGGAGACGCCAGCCGAAGCGGTAAGGCCTGTCTCGGCGAGGATTTCGCCTTTGATGGCTTTAGCAATCAGTGTGGCAGAGCCGTTAAACGATTCGGTATAGGTGACATCCAGATAGGCTTCATCTAGAGAAAGTGGTTCGACTTCCGAGGCATAACGCCAGAATATTTCGCGAATTTGGTTGGATACTTCTTTATAGGCGTCAAAACGGGGACGGACAAAAATAGCTTCGGGGCATAAGCGATAGGCCCGCGATGAGGCCATGGCAGAATGAATACCAAATTTGCGCGCTTCATAGCTGCAGGCGGCAACGACGCCACGGCTGTCAGGTTGACCACCAACGATCAGCGGTTTGCCTTTCAGCTCAGGAAAGTCGCGTTGTTCAACCGAGGCATAAAACGCGTCCATATCCACGTGAATGATTTTTCGTTGTTTAGCCATTAAGAATTAGTGTTGATGAGTTCTCGGTATTTTCTCATAATCCACATGCTGATGTGCCAATAGATATTGCTATCTTGATCCGACAGTCATTTCAGAGTGGATTGCGGGAAGCGTCAATGTTACTTTAGCGAATTAAACCTCATCAGTGAGCTTACGTTTGATTGCAAGTATCCGTTCCTGGCAGGAAAGTCTGCGGGCTTTTTTTACCCCCCAAGTTGTCACCATGCTGTTTCTCGGTATTGCAGCGGGGTTGCCGTTATTACTGATTTTTTCCTCACTCAGTTTATGGTTACGTGAAGCTGGCGTTGATCGCAGCGCAGTCACCTATTTTAGTTGGGCGGCGCTGGGTTATTCCTTCAAGTTTGTCTGGGCACCGCTGTTGGATATTCTGCCGTTACCGATTTTACATCGGCTACTAGGTCGACGGCGTAGCTGGTTATTTCTGTCACAGCTGATGATTATTGCCTCGATAATAATGATGGCAATGGTCGATCCAGCGACAGACTCCTTAACCTTGATGGCTGTCGCTGCAGTATTACTGGGTTTTTCAGCCGCGACGCAGGATGTGGTGATTGATGCTTATCGTATCGAGTCGGCGGATACCCGTTTGCAGGCGTTAATGTCTGCCAGTTATATCGCCGGATATCGAATCGGTATGCTGATGGCCGGGGCGGGCGCGTTGATGCTGGCCAGTTATTTTGGCTCTGAAATGGGTGAATATGATTATCTGGCCTGGCGGCAAAGCTATTTGATTATGGCAGCGCTGATGCTGATCGGCGTGGTCACCACTTTGTTGAGCCCTGAGCCTGAGGTAAATAAAAAGGTTCATGATGATCGCAAGCGTGATTATCTTGGGTTGATGCTGACATTTGCATTGTCGATAAGTGGGTTTATCGGTTGTTTTTATCTCACCGGCGACTGGGCGGTTCAGGCCAGATTGCAATTACTTTCGGTGTTGAATAATGGACCGTTGGCGGCGGTAGCGGTTGAGATGGTACGTTTGGTGCTGGCAACTATTGTGGCAGTGATTATCGCCCGAATGCTGATATTAATGGGTTGGGTGCAGCAGAGCATTGTGCATCGCAGCTATGTCGAGCCGGTACAAGATTTCTTCAAACGTTATGGCATGTCGATGGCGTTGTTATTGCTGTTGCTGATTGGCTTGTATCGTATATCCGATATTGTGCTGGGCGTTGTAGCGAATATTTTTTATCAGGATATGGGGTTTACCAAACCTGAAATTGCTACCGTGGTGAAAACCTTTGGCTTGTTTATGACCATTGTTGGTGGTTTTCTCGGCGGTATTCTGGCTTTGCGTTTTGGGGTAATGCGCATTCTGTTTATCGGAGCCGTGTTATCTGCACTGACCAATCTGTTGTTTATGTTACTGGCACAAATGGGTAATGACATTGTGATGCTGTATATCGTTATATCTGCTGACAATTTGTCTGGCGGTATGGCTAGTGCCGCGTTTATTGCCTTTTTATCCAGCCTGACCAATATCTCTTTCACGGCAGTGCAATATGCCATTTTCAGTTCGCTGATGACGTTATTGCCGAAAATACTCGGCGGCTATTCCGGGACCATGGTGGAGAGTATTGGCTATGAGCAGTTCTTTTTGCTGACCGCATTAATGGGAATACCGGTGTTGCTGCTGGTATTCCTGGCTGCCAGGCGTTTTCGAATTGATGGTTAGCTAGGCATCGTTATGTGGCGCTGGCTATTAATTATCGTAGTGATTTTTTTCGGCTGGCGTCATTGTTCGACAGCTGAGATCAGCTATGCCGCTCCTGACAAAGTCATTGATCAAGCTCCTCAGCAATCTGAGGTGTCAGGTTTGCAGCCAATTCCTTTTGATAAGTATGCGATTCAGCCTGTAGCGGAATTTGCTCTGGAGGCCAGAGTATTATCACGGGAAGACTATTGGTTGGGGCGTGAAGCCGATTTATCTCCCACCGATTTGGTATTGGGCTGGGGAGAAATGGCGGATCCCCAAGTTGTTAAACAGATTAATATTCGCCAGTCCGGCCGCTGGTATTTCTGGCAGGTTGATTCATTTCCGATTCCGCGCCGGAGTATTGAAACGCAAAGTGCCAATATGCATTTGATTCCGGCTAATGATGAGGTCGCCAGAACGCTTAAGCAGATTCGTCCCGGACAATTGATTACCCTGCAGGGCTATTTAGTGAATGTGAATGCTGATGATGGTTGGCGCTGGCATAGTTCGCTTAGTCGTGAAGATACCGGTGCTAATGCCTGTGAGTTGATTTACGTAAAGCAGTTGAAAATCATTTCCTGACAACCGTTTTAAGTGAGCTTGTAGCGGGAAATATCCCCGAAAAGTTTATGTTATGTTGGACAGATTCCTAACTAACAAGGAGATTTCCATGTCTAATACCGCCACTTCAATCAGTGATTACGAAGCAATCACCAAAGTTATACAGCACTACATAGATGGTGCCGTTTCAGGCCGTGGTGAGCTTATGAAACCGGCCTTTCATCAGGATGCCACCATTTACGGATATGTTGGTCCGGATTTATTTGCTGGCCCGATTCAGGGCTTATATGACTGGAATGATGAAAATGGTCCAGCCAAAGATATGCAGTCAAAGATTACTCATATCGATGTGGTTGGCACCGCGGCGAGTGTCAGGCTCGAATCAGATAATTGGACCGGTCATCGTTTTACCGATTTTTTCAATTTGTTAAAAATTGATGGCAAATGGCAGGTGATGAATAAAGTATTTCACCTGCATGACGAGGCCTAAATAGCCCCTAAGCTGCTAGTTTAATCCAGCAGCTTGTAACAGGGTTTGTAGGCATTTTCGTCTTGACCCAGTTTCATGCGTTTTTCACGGACAAAGATACGTAACAAGTCATCGATGGATCGCATTAAATCCGGATCGCCGTTGATGATGTAAGGCCCGTGTTTCGCCACTTCGCGAATACCAAATGCCTTTACATTACCGGCAACGATTCCGGAAAATGCTGAACGTAAGTTGCTGGCCAATTCATGACGCGGCATATCCGGATATAACCTTAAAGACGCCATATTTTCATGAGTGGGAATAAACGGCTGTTGCAACATCGGATCAATATGCAACTGCCAGTTAAAGTAATAGGCATCCTGTGATTCCCGACGCGCTTGATGCACCCTATCCACCGACTCGCGAATGATATGTCCAACGGTTGCCGGTTCGCCAATAACGATTTGATACAGCTCAGCGATTTCATCACCCAGGCAACGACGCAGGAATTTATCCAGCGTATCGAAATATTCGCGACAGGATTCCGGACCGGCAAATACCAGAGGAATGCCTTGTTTGTTTTCCGGATGCAGCAAAATGCTCAGCAAATAGAAAATTTCTTCGACCGTGCCGACGCCACCAGGAAACACAATAAAACTGTGGCCAAGACGTACAAAAGCTTCAAGCCGCTTTTCAATATCCGGCATGATCACCAGTTCATTGACGATGGCATTGGGTGATTCGGAAGCAATAATACCCGGTTCACTGATGCCGATATAACGGCCGGTTTTTACCTGTTGTTTGGCATGACCAACAGCGGCACCTTTCATCGGACCTTTCATAGCACCGATGCCACAGCCGGTAATGATATCGAGATTTCTTAAACCCAGTTCATATCCCACATGTTTAGCGTAATCATATTCTTCACGAGGAATTGAATGACCACCCCAACAAACCACTAGATTCGGGGTGGTATTGGGTTTGATGGCATCTGCATTTCGCAGAATCATAAACACACTATCGGTGATCTGTTCTGAGGTTGGTGAGGTTTGCCCGGCAAGGATTTTGAAATCTGTATAGACAATGTCACGTAAAGCCGATGACAAATGCTCTTGGATACCACGAATAATCTTATCGTCAACAAACGATTGGGCCGGCGCATTCTTGATTTCCAGTACAACGCCACGTGATTGCGGCACCAGTTTGATATCAAAATCGGCATAGGTATGCAGGATCTGCTCGGCATCATCTTGATAACTGTCGGTATTTAAAATTGCCAGCGCGCAATCGCGAAATAAACGATGCAGATCTTCACTGCTATTACTGATGCGTTGAATCTCTTCCTGCGACAACAGGTTTAAGGTTCTTAACGGACGGATGGTGGTGTATTCGATTTTGTTCATAGACTTCTAATGATGAAAAGGCGGGCATACATACTCCCATTGTTGTGAGTGGGAATCAATGTAAGAGTGGCAATGAACAGGAAACTGAAAAAGGTTTTTCAGTAGGCGGAATTTTAGAAACGCGTGGGAGTTCAGTTAAAGCCGCCCAGCAAAGCAGGACGGCCATGAAAACTTTCAGAGTTAAATTGCAGCAGAAACCGTCAGATAATATTTATCGGTAGAGTCGCCCTGGAATTTTTCGCCATCATTGTCGGTATTACTGTAGCCAACCGTAATGGCAAAATTACCGAGCGATTTGGTGAGATCCACTCCGTAATAGGTATAGCTATCGACCGGGTTGTATTTATCATCCAATCTTTGGGTGCCCAACGTTAAACCGAGAGCGATATCGTCAGTCAGACTCAAATCCAGAAAGCTCTCATAGGCTGTCGCCTTACCTGTTTCAGCATAAAAGTCAGGGGAGTGCAGGATTAACATCCCCAGTGTCGGACTCAACATGCTATCGAAAGTATATGCTAACGAACCACCGTATTCGAAGTAAGCCAGATCACCGATAGTGTGTTTATGATTCTG
>JAMDEF010000171.1 GCA_023488305.1 Gammaproteobacteria bacterium
CGAGTACATGTATGCAGTAGAGGTTGAAAACTCTGCAGCACAGGTATCAACACGTTTATATACCGGACGCACTCCCATCGCATGACGATGACTGCGGAATTGTTTTTCAGTTTTATGTAGCAGTTTTGCCAAACGTGAATCAGCGAAGCCTTTACGTTTCAAAGCACGCATTTCCGCTTCATCGATATCGTTCAACGAACGCTCTTTAAGTTGATTTTCAATCTCAACCAGTTCCTGAATCTGTATCAGAAACCACGGATCGATATGCGTCAGTTGTTGGATTTCTTCAAAGCTCATGCCAAATCTAAAGGCATCACCAACATACCAAAGGCGGTCTGAGCCTGGCAGATTTAATTCGCGGCGTAACACTTCTGCCGTATTTTCTGCTTTCAGATCCAGAATTTCGTTGAAACCATCACGATCGATTTCCAAGCCGCGCAGTGCTTTTTGCAAAGATTCCTGGAAATTACGGCCAATGGCCATAACTTCACCGACTGATTTCATCTGAGTACTCAGACGATTATCGGCTAACGGGAATTTCTCAAAGGTAAAGCGTGGAATTTTAGTGACTACATAATCGATAGTCGGTTCAAATGACGTCGGCGTAGCATTACCGGTAATTTCGTTTTGCAACTCATCAAGGGTATAACCAACAGCCAGTTTCGCCGCGACTTTGGCAATCGGGAAACCAGTTGCTTTCGAAGCCAAAGCAGATGAACGAGACACCCGTGGATTCATTTCGATAATGATTAAACGACCAGTTTCCGGATTCACCGCAAACTGTACGTTCGAACCACCAGTTTCCACACCAATTTCACGCAGAACGGCCAGCGAGGCGTTACGCATGATTTGGTATTCTTTGTCGGTCAATGTTTGAGCCGGTGCTACCGTGATCGAATCGCCAGTGTGTACACCCATCGCATCAAAGTTTTCAATCGAACAGATAATGATGGCGTTATCTTTTTTGTCACGCACCACTTCCATTTCATATTCTTTCCAACCGATGATTGATTCTTCAATCAACAACTCGGAGGTCGGGCTCAGATACAAACCGCGCTGGCAGATATCCACAAAGTCTTCACGGTTGTAGGCGATACCACCACCACTGCCGCCCATGGTAAATGACGGACGGATGATAACCGGGAAGCCGAACTTCTGTTGCACTTCAAGAGCTTCTTCAAGTGAGTGAGCAATATCCGATTGCGGCATATCCAGACCGATTTTACGCATTGCCGCACGGAACAAATCGCGGTCTTCGGCTTTGTTGATGGCTTCACTGTCAGCGCCGATCATTTCAACGCCATATTTTTTCAATACGCCATGTTTTTCCAATGCCAGCGCACAGTTCAACGCCGTTTGTCCGCCCATAGTCGGCAGAATGGCATCAGGACGTTCGACTTCAATGACCTTACTGACCGCTTCCCAGGTAACTGGCTCGATATATGTGGCATCGGCCATATTTGGGTCAGTCATGATGGTGGCCGGGTTGGAATTCACCAGAATGACGCGATAACCTTCTTCTCGCAGAGCTTTACAAGCCTGTGCGCCAGAATAATCAAATTCGCAGGCCTGACCGATAACAATCGGACCAGCACCCAGAATCAGAATGCTTTGAATATCAGTACGTTTAGCCATTGTGTGTTATTTACCTGTCGCTTGTTCGAGTAGGTCGATAAAGTGATCGAATAGAGGTGATGCATCCTGCGGACCGGGACTAGCTTCCGGATGTCCTTGGAAACTGAATGCCGGTTTGGTTTTATGGTGAATACCCTGCAATGTGCCATCAAATAAAGAACGATGCGTGGTTTCAACGGTGTCAGGCAAAGTGGATTCATCTACGGCAAAGCTGTGATTCTGACTGGTAATCATCACCAGTCCTGCCAGCAATTCCTGCACCGGATGGTTAGCGCCATGATGGCCGAATTTCATTTTTTCGGTTTTAGCACCACAGGCCAATGCCAGTAACTGATGACCCAGACAGATACCAAAAATCGGCATCTCTTTATCAAGGAAATACTGAATCGCTTTAATTGCATAATCACAAGGTTCCGGATCGCCCGGTCCATTGGCCAGAAAGATACCATCAGGATTAAGTTTCATTACTTCTTCAGCTGGCATTTGAGCTGGAACAACGGTTAATTTGCAACCGCGTTCGGTGAGCATACGCATGATGTTTTTCTTGATGCCGTAATCATAGGCAACCACATGAAAACGCGCTTCGGCCTTACGGGACTGGTTGTCGATATGCCAGACACCTTCAGTCCATTCATAAGCCTGTTTGGTGGAAACTTCTTTGGCCAGATCCATACCCTTTAAGCCGGCAAAAGCTTTGGCTGCTGCAATTGCCTCAGCCACATCGATATTATCGCCAGCAACGATGCAGCCTTTCTGAGCACCTTTTTCGCGTAACAGACGTGTCAGGCGACGGGTATCAATTCCGGCCAATCCCACTACATTGTGGCGTTCCAGGTATTTATCCAAAGCTTCTTCACCACGCCAGCTGGACATCACCGGTGACAATTCACGGATGATTAAGCCACTGGCATAAATCTGCTCAGATTCTTCATCGTCTTTGTTCACACCAACATTGCCGATATGCGGATATGTCAGGGTGACGATTTGGCGGCAGTAAGACGGATCAGTAATGATTTCCTGATAACCTGTCATCGCGGTGTTGAAAACCACTTCACCAACTGACTGACCCACAGCACCGATTGATTCGCCGTGAAAGACCGTGCCATCTTCAAGAGCAAGTAGCGCAGTTGTACGCAAGGGGAACCTCCACCAGATAAAAAAGGAACAGGGGACTTGACGTTCTCCCCAGACAAAATCTTTGCAATTTTAGCGCATCTGCGGCCTATGCGTCCACGCTAAAAACGATGACAAGTTACCTTGCCAACGGTAGTATGAAGCGCAGCTTATTGACCTGGCAGAACTTATGACCCAACAGTATTTTAATTTTTCCGGTTTTCCACAACAAAGACCACGCCGTTTGCGCAAAGATAACTTCTCCCGGCGGCTGGTTCGTGAACATCAGTTAACCGTCGATGATCTTATTTATCCCTGTTTTGTACTGGAAGGTCAAAATCAGCGTGAAAAAGTCGTTTCTATGCCTGGTGTGGAAAGACTGAGCATTGATCTGCTGCTTGAGGAAGCAGAAAACATCCACAAATTGGGCATTCCAATGATGGCATTGTTTCCAGTGACGCCATTGGCGCAGAAATCTCTTGATGCTGCTGAAGCTTTTAATCCCAATGGTCTGGCGCAACGCGCTGTCAGAGCATTAAAAAAAGCCTTCCCCGATTTAGGCGTGATGACAGATGTTGCCTTAGACCCATTCACTACTCATGGTCAGGATGGTTTGATTGATGATAATGGATACATAATTAATGATGAAACAGTCGAAGTATTAATCAAACAGGCTTTATCTCATGCCGAGGCGGGAGCGGATGTAGTCGCCCCCTCCGATATGATGGATGGAAGAATTGGTGCAATTCGTAACGCTCTGGAAAATGCCGGATATATTCATACGCGTATCATGGCTTACTCGGCAAAATACGCCTCGAGTTTTTACGGTCCATTTCGCGATGCCGTGGGCAGTGCCGGCAATTTAGCCGGTGGCAATAAATTCAGTTATCAGATGGATCCAGCCAATTCCAATGAAGCCTTACATGAAGTGGCACTGGATATTCAGGAAGGGGCTGATATGGTAATGGTCAAACCGGGCATGCCTTATCTTGATGTGTTGTATCGGGTCAAACAGACCTTTCAGAAACCGACTTTTGTTTATCAAGTCAGCGGCGAATATGCAATGCTCAAAGCCGCAATATTGAATGGTTGGCTGAGTGAAGAAGTGATTATGGAAAGCCTGTTAGCATTTAAACGCGCTGGGGCCGACGGTATTCTCACCTACTTCGCCAAAGATATTGCACAACAGTTACAGCGCTAAATCATGACAGATAAATACGCCGTGATCGGTAACCCGATCCACCATAGTAAATCCCCGTTGATTCATGCTGAGTTTGCTAAGCAAACTGGCGAAAATATCGAATACACAGCCATTGAAGTTCCGTTGGACGGATTGCAGAGCAGTCTGAATCAGTTACGCGACGTGCTTAAATTGAAAGGCTTGAATGTGACGGTGCCATTTAAAGAGCAGATCTGGGCGATTTCTGACCAAAAATCTGTTCGTGCCAAACTGGCAGGTGCAGTAAATACGGTTGTATTTAATGATGATGGCACCCTGTTCGGAGACAATACTGACGGGGTTGGCTTGTGCAGGGATTTAACCGTTAATCATCAGATTAAACTTGCTGGCAAACGGATATTATTGCTGGGAGCCGGTGGCGCTTCGCGTGGCGTAATTGCTCCCCTGCTGGAACATCAACCTGCCAACCTATTCATTGCCAATCGAACCAAGGAAAAAGCCAGTCATCTTGCAGCTTTATTTGCAGAACTTGGCAATGTTCATGGCGGAGGGTTTGACCAAATCGACGGTGAGTTTGATGTGGTGATTAATGCCACTGCCGCCAGTTTACAGGGCGAAGTTCCTCCGTTACCCGATGCAGTGCTGGCAAATGATGCCTGCTGTTACGATATGATGTACAGCGATACCGATACCGCATTTATCCAATGGGCCAAAGCGCACAACGCTGTCAAAACAATAGATGGTCTAGGCATGTTAGTTGAGCAGGCAGCAGAAGCTTTTTTTATCTGGCGTGGTGTGCATCCACAGACCACTACAGTGATTTCAATGCTGCGTGACAAATCCTAAACGTCACGCATAAAAAGAACCTCACCCTGAGCAAAAGTCAGGATGAGGTTGGCGATAGGATTTACAGTTTTTTTCTGTCTTGCATTTTTTGTTCGTATTCAGCCATTTTTTGCTGTAATTGTTGTTGCTGTTCCGGTGTCAACAGTTTGAAAATTTGATTATTGAGTTGTGCTCTATCAGCTAAACGTTTTTCTTGTGCTGCAGCTGTATCAGCAATTATCGCATCCAGTTTGGCTTGATCTACCGTTTCTGCAAAACTCAACTCAGCAAGTTGTTTGTGTGTTTGCCAATGAGATTTCATAGCTGATTTTTTATCTTGATGTTGTGCTTCAACCAATGTTTTGATTTCCGCTTTTTGTGCCTCTGTTAAATCAATACCTTTGAGCATGCGTGGCATGCCATCATGTTGTTTGTGATTTTTCTTCATCTCACTGTATTTACCACCTTCACCACAGCTTTTATCTTTATCAGCAAGAACGGGGGCCGTTAAAAATAAGGCTGGAATTACGCTTAACATCATTAACTTATTACGCATTTGGTTTCTCCTGAAACGGTTTATTTAAACTGCTCGCTGTCAGCTGACAGGCGTGGCTACAGTATTGTCGTAAAAACTGTAAATGACTGTTTTGATATGTAAATTCAGGTAAAAGCATAATTTACAATTAGCTGAATATTGCTCCAGACCTTATTATTAGCCTCAAACCATATGAGGATGTTTCTGTGAGCAGCGTATTAATCATTGATGACGATGTAATTCTTTCTGGATTGTTTCAGGATTATCTGGAAGAGGAAAAATTTCAGGTTCGCACAGCAGACACGGCAACAGAAGGACTACAGCTTGCCTTGCAAGGTGGATTCGATATTGTGATCCTTGATGTGATGTTGCCTGATATGAGTGGCACAGAAGTATTAAAAGCTATTCGCAAGCAAAGTCATGTACCTATTTTGATGTTTACGGCAAAAGGTGACGACGTGGATCGCATTATGGGACTGGAATCTGGTGCCGATGATTATGTTCCCAAACCTTGCACACCTAGAGAATTGATTGCTCGAATCAAAGCCATTTTACGTCGCAGTGAAATTACCCGTCAGCAACAACAGGATGAAACTGTTATTCAAATCGGTCCGTTACAGTTGTGGCCGCAACTACGCAAAGCTGTTTGGTTCGATCTGGCGCTTGAGCTCACCAGCACTGAATTCAGTTTGCTCGAAGCCCTGGCAAGAAATGCCGGACAAGTCGTCAGTAAAAATGCTTTATCGGAAGCGGCATTGGGCCGTCCATTAGCACGTTTTGATCGAAGTATTGATGTGCATATGAGCAGTATCCGCCACAAGCTAGGACAGCAGCAGGACGGTCATTCCTACATTCAAACCGTGCGTGGTAAAGGCTATCAGTTGATCAAATAATGCGTAGTTTATTCTGGAAATTCTTTTTTGCTTTTTTGCTGGCCTTATTGCTGACCAGTATCGGGGTGGCCAGCGGCATGTGGCTCCGTCATAACGCAGAACGACAATCACTTGAAGCTATTCCAGTTCAAGTTGGTTGGAAAGCAGCAGATCTCGTTGATAGTGCCTCAGACATAGTTCGATATGCAGGCATCGAACCGCTTAAGAAATATCTACGAGATCAGCAACTTAATGACATCACTATCTTTGCAATTACTCATGATAATGAAGATATTCTTGGCCGGGAAGTTGATACAAATCTACTTGCATCAACTCGACAATTATTATTTGAAAATCAAAGTATCCGCTCAGTTCGTCAGGCGATATCTAAAGATGGACGAGCCATCCTATTATTTATACCTACACCAGAAAAACTCAGCCAACGATTTGCTCCCCCCAAAAAGCCCAAACCACCGCCGTTCTTACTTTTGCTAAGTATGTGGGTGCTTTCAGGTCTGCTGTTCAGTGGGTTACTGGCATGGTGGTTTACCAAACCAATTCGCATTCTACGAAAAGCATTTGATGATGTAGCAGATGGGAAATTGCATACTCGTATTCGACCGGCAATGGGTAAACGTCGTGATGAATTGGCTGAGTTAGGCCAGAACTTTGATCACATGACCAGTCGTATCAGCCAATTGCTCACTGCACAAAAACGTTTGCTGCATGATGTATCACACGAGTTACGTTCGCCTTTGGCACGCATGCAGGCAGCTATAGGACTAGCACAGCAAAATCCTGATAAAACCGCCAAAATGCTGGATCGGGTTGAACGTGAATCAGAACGTATAGATCAACTGATAGGCGATTTATTAAATTTATCAAGACTGGAAAACCCGACCAGTGAAAATGATGGCAGACAAGATTTTGATTTGACTGAGATGCTACTGGATATCATTGAAGATGCGCGTTTTGAAGCACAAAACAAGGCCATTCAAATCGAGCATAACGATATCAAACAAATCAGCTTGTTTGGCCGTGCTGAACTTATTCACAGTGCTATCGAAAATGTATTACGTAATGCGATTAAATATTCACCTGACAACGGCGTTATTCAGATAACTATTGAAAAATTATCTCAGCGATTGCAAATCCGTATTGAAGATCAGGGACCTGGAATTGCCCCACAGGATTTACAACTGATTTTTCAACCATTTTTTCGTAGTCGGGAAAATCAACATCAGAATGGAATTGGCTTAGGTTTGACAATTGCTCATCGTGCAATTGAAATTCATGGTGGAGAAATTTCAGCAGCAAACAGACCAGAAGGCGGACTTAGAATAACCATCTTCCTTCCAGTCTGATGCACGATTTATTTATATAGAAAATATTAGTTAGAGACACCGCAGGCAACTCGTGCCCCACCACCACCTAATGGCTCTGGATGATCAGAGTGATTATCTCCACCGGCATGAACCATCAACGACCGGCCTTGTAAATCAGTTACCGTTAAACGTGGTGCTAAAACAGGATGAGTTGCTGTGCCGTCTTCAGCGACATACAAGGGGGGTAAATCACCTGCATGACCACTGCCCCAAGGCGAACGTA
>JAMDEF010000066.1 GCA_023488305.1 Gammaproteobacteria bacterium
CGTGGATAATTACCCGTTATGAGAAGAGTGTCGGCGCCCTTCCCGCTGATGGCATACCTGCTCCAACTGCCGTACTCGGTCAACCTGCACCAAATAACAAAAACTCTTCACAGTCTCCCCAAGATCACGCACTCCTTATGGTTTTATCAAGTGCCGTACATAAATACCGAAATAAAAAAAACAAGTGACGCCAAGTCACCATATAACTAAGTTTAATCACAAGGCCAGAATATGACCGAAGCAAAAAAAACTCTTGGCATCACCGATGTTGTTCTACGTGATGCCCATCAATCATTATTTGCGACTCGACTGCGTTTAGATGACATGCTGCCGATTGCCGACAAACTTGACCAGGTTGGCTTCTGGTCCGTTGAAAGCTGGGGCGGCGCAACTTTTGACGCCTGCATTCGATATCTAGGTGAAGATCCCTGGCACCGTATTCGTAGTCTAAAAGCAGCCATGCCGAATACACCGCAGCAAATGCTGTTACGTGGTCAAAATCTGCTTGGTTATCGTCATTATGCTGATGACGTAGTACGTAAGTTTGTGGAAAGAGCCTGTATTAACGGCGTTGATGTATTCCGCGTCTTTGATGCGATGAATGATCCTCGTAATCTCGAAGTTGCCATTAAAGCTGTTTTAGAAAATGACAAACACGCCCAAGGCACCATGGCTTATACCATCAGTCCTGTACATAACCTGCAAATGTGGCTGGATATGGCCAAACGTATTGAAGATATGGGCGCACATTCATTATGTATTAAAGATATGGCTGGTTTGCTTAAGCCTTACACAGCTTATGAACTTGTTAAAAGTCTTAAGCAAACCATTGATATCCCAATACATATGCAATCTCATGCTACGACAGGCTTGTCGACTGCAACCATTATGAAATGTGTTGAAGCAGGTATTGATAATGTGGATACCGCCATCTCTTCCATGTCGATGACTTACGGTCATTCCGCAACTGAATCAGTCGTTTCCATCTTTGAAGGCACTGATCGCGACACCGGTTTAAATATCGAATTACTCGAAGAAATCGCCGCTTATTTTCGCGAAATTCGGAAAAAATATGCCAAATTTGAAGGCAGTTTACGTGGGGTCGATTCACGCATCCTTGTGGCACAGGTTCCAGGCGGCATGCTGACCAATATGGAAAGCCAGTTGCGTGAACAAAATGCACTGGATCGTATGGATGAAGTGTTACATGAGATTCCACGGGTACGAGAAGATCTTGGCTTTATCCCATTGGTTACCCCTACTTCGCAAATTGTCGGCACCCAAGCGGTTATCAATGTGTTGACTGGCGAGCGCTATAAATCCATCACTGAAGAAACGCAAGGTATATTGCGTGGTGAGTATGGTTCAGCGCCTGCTCCATTCAATGCTGAACTGCAAAAACGTGTATTAAATGGTGAAGAGGCTATTACTTGCCGACCAGCAGATCTGCTGGAAGATGAAATGGATAAACTGACTGCTGAGTTGGTTTCAATGGCAGATACAGACGGCTTCAAACTGGAAGAAGGTGAAAGACAGATTGATGATGTATTGACCTTTGCCCTGTTTAATCAGACAGCAATTAAATTCCTCAAAAATCGTGGTAATTCGGATGCTTTTGAGCCATTACCTACAGCTGAAGCGACTCATGCATCAACTGCACCAGCTAAACAAGCTGGCACACCAGAAACTTACACTATTACCGTCAATGGCCAGCAATATGTGGTTGAGGTCAATGAGGGCGGTGATATTAGTCAAATTGACAGTTCACAAGCACCTCAAGCTGTTCAAACAGCTCCGCAACCTGCTGCTGGCGAAGGCGCAGTAGTTAAAGCCCCGTTATCCGGAAATATCTGGAAAATCATGGTAGCTCAGGGACAAGCGGTCAATGAAGGTGATGTGTTACTTATCCTTGAAGCGATGAAAATGGAAACACAGATTGTGGCAGAACATGCCGGTACTGTGACTGCTATCAATGTAAAACCAGGTGATACCGTCAAAGTTGGCGATGCACTGGTTTCAATCGCTTAAGGGTTAGTCGAATGGATAAGTTATTACATCTATGGGAAGCCACTGGTTTCTATCAAATGCAGCTGGGTCAGGCTGTGATGATCCTGATCGGTATGCTGTTGCTCTATCTGGCTATCAAGAAAAATTTTGAACCATTACTGCTGGTACCGATTGGTTTTGGTGGTGTATTAGCCAATATTCCTGGAGCAGGTTTAGCTGAGGCCGGTGGTATTTTGGATTTGTTTTATACCGTTGGTATCGCTAGTGGTGCTTTCCCATTGATAATTTTCATGGGCGTTGGCGCAATGACTGACTTCGGTCCTTTGTTAGCGAATCCCAAAACCTTATTTCTGGGTGCTGCAGCACAGTTCGGTATTTTTGCCACGCTGATGGGAGCAGTTTTACTTTCGACTTTCGGTATTTTTGATTTTACTCTGGCAGATGCCGCAGCTATCGGCATTATTGGTGGTGCTGATGGTCCGACTTCAATATATGTTGCCAGTAAACTGGCTCCCGAGTTATTAGGTGCGATTGCGGTGGCATCGTATTCATATATGGCTTTGGTTCCCTTAATTCAGCCTCCTATCATGCGTGCGCTGACTAATGAAAAAGAACGCAAAATCCGTATGCACCAGCAAAGACATGTTTCACAACGTGAAAAAATTGTTTTCCCGTTAGTATTGTTGATTCTGGTTGCCCTGTTCCTGCCGGATGCTGCTCCATTACTGGGTATGTTCTGTTTTGGTAATTTGATGAAAGAATGTGCGGTGGTGGATCGTTTAAGCAATACCACCCAGAACTCATTAATCAATACTGTGACCATCTTCCTGGGTTTGGCTGTCGGTTCACGCTTAAGTGCTGATAGCTTTTTGAATCACATGACTCTGGGTATTTTAGTACTTGGTATGGTTGCGTTTTCTATCGGAACCGCATCAGGTGTCATCATGGCGAAGATCCTGAATAAAGTAACCAAAGAGCCTATCAATCCTTTGATTGGTTCTGCGGGTGTATCAGCTGTGCCTATGGCGGCACGGGTTTCCAATAAACTGGGTCTGGAAGCGGATAAACATAACTTCCTGTTGATGCATGCCATGGGTCCGAATGTGGCCGGGGTTATCGGTTCAGCAGTGGCTGCGGGTATTTTGATCAATTACGTAGCAAGCTAATCTTTTTTTGCTCCCTGAAACAGCCTGTTTCAGGGAGCAATTTGTTTACCTTTCACTATTCTGACACCCGTGATTTGATTACCAAAGCCTCGTATTTCACAGGCATAGCCGGCAAAAGATGCTTTAGATTCAACTAGTCCCAACCATCTTTCACCTTGGGCATAATCCCCAACGATATTACTAAACCCAAGTCCGTCACTATGTAAATTAAGTACCACACTGTTAAAAGACATACCCGGTTTAATCTGCTGGCATGCAGATTTAATCTTATCGGTTTCCCACACGTAATAGAGCGGGTATAACATCACCAGCACAATTGAAAATTGCAACAGCTTTACTAGCATTTTCATGGCTGTATTCCCTTTCAATGAGCCATTTTCGAGATTATTGATTGTAGTGCGAATTACTTTGCTAAAACGTGATGTACAGATTGTTTTCCCATAAATAACAGGATCATTAAATGACAAACGAAATCACCACCGTGCATATCACTAAAAGCCCGGTCGAACTGTTCAAAATTCTCAAATTTGAAGGCATAGCAGACAGTGGTGCTGAAGCAAAAAATATCATTGCTGAAGGCCATGTTAAGGTCAACGGTGTCGTGGAAACTCGCAAACGGAAACAGATGGTTGCTGGTGATATTTTTCAGATCGGTGACGAAAGCTGGCAATTAGTAGATTGACATTCAAATAGATTAATATATGATTTTCCATATATATGGATTTCCGAATATAACATCATTATGGATTTACTGAGTTTTCACAAATGTCTTGCCGACGAAACGCGTTTGCGTTTAGTCCTGCTAATAGTCGATCAAAACGAATTATGTGTCTGTGAATTGATTTCAGCCCTGCAAATCAGTCAGCCAAAAATATCACGTCACCTGGCGTTACTAAGACAAAGTGGTCTTTTGTTGGATCGACGCCAAGGTCAATGGGTATATTACCGTCTCAACCCTGATCTGCCCGCTTGGGCGACACAATCCATCGAAGCTGCTTATCAAAGCAAACCGAACTTTTTTAGAGATGATTTAGCGAAGTTACAACGTCTGGGTAATTGCTGTTAAAAATTTTAGCCTGAAATATATGGATAAACATATGTTATGACGCCCACTCCTCTCAAACTGTTATTCCTTTGCACCCACAATGCCTGTCGCAGCATTTTGGCTGAAGCTATTTGTCGACAGTTAGCTGGTGATAAATTTATTGTTGCCAGCGCGGGTAGTCAGCCAGCCGGAAAAGTGTTTCCTCAAACCTTAACCAAACTAACTGAACACGGTTACAACATTGATGGATTGTCCAGTAAATCCTGGGAAGCTTTGAGTGACTATCATCCTGATATCGTGATCACCGTCTGTGATCAGGCCGCCGGTGAAAGCTGCCCTATCTGGTTCGGCAAAGCCGTCAAAGGCCATTGGGGATTGCCTGATGCTTCCAAAATCACTGATTCAAGCGAACGGGATCAATGTTTTGATGGCTTAATCCGTCTACTTGAAACACGTTTAACTGCATTATTGGAATTACCGTTGGCAGAGCTTTCTGCAACGGAAATCAGCACTGAATTAAAACAAATTGGAGCCAATAACTGATGGGTATTTTTGAACGTTATTTATCGGTATGGGTCGGGCTGAGCATTCTGGCAGGATTATTTTTGGGTAGTTTGTTTCCGTCCATATTCGATCTAATCGCCGGCCTGGAATACGCGCATGTAAATCTGCTGATTGCGATATTTATCTGGTTGATGATTTATCCAATGATGGTACAGGTGGATTTCACCGCCATTAAAGATGTTGGCAAAAGGCCGCAGGGAATTTGGCTGACTTTGGTCATCAACTGGCTGATCAAACCTTTCACTATGGCTGCTTTAGGTTGGTTGTTTTTTAAAGTATTTTTTGCCGGTTGGGTTGATCCACAATCAGCCGATGAATATATCGCTGGCATGATTTTATTGGGTGTTGCACCTTGTACCGCGATGGTATTTATCTGGAGCCAACTGGTTAAAGGCGATGCCAATTACACTCTGGTACAAGTCTCACTCAATGACATCATCATGATTTTCGCTTTTGCGCCGATTGCCGCATTTTTACTTGGCATCACTGACTTAACCGTGCCCTGGGAAACCTTGCTGATCTCAGTCGTGTTATATGTTTTATTACCCCTGATAGCAGGTTTTTTCACACGCCAGCACATCATTAAAAGCAAAGGCTTACCCGCCCTCAACAGCTTTTTAAGCCATATCAAACCATGGTCAATCATGGGTTTATTGGCCACTGTGGTTTTGCTGTTTGGTTTTCAGGCTGAAACCATTTTGCAACAACCTTTTATTATTGTGCTGATTGCTATTCCCTTGTTGATTCAAACTTACGGGATTTTTGCTTTGGGTTACTTTACAGCCATCAAAATGCGTCTGCAACACGATGTCGCTGCTCCTGCCTGTTTAATTGGCACCTCAAACTTTTTCGAAATGGCCGTTGCTGTTGCCATTTCATTATTCGGTCTGCATTCAGGTGCTGCTCTGGCAACCGTGGTCGGTGTTTTGGTAGAAGTGCCAGTCATGCTGACATTAGTTTATTTTGCCAATCGCACCCGACACTGGTTTCCTAAAAAAGAGAAATTATCATGACAATCAAAGTAGGTATTAACGGTTTTGGCCGTATTGGACGCTTGTGTTTACGCGCCGCATGGGACTGGCCAGACATTGAGTTTGTGCAATTAAATGATCCGGCTGGTGATGCTGAAACTCACGCGCATCTATTAAATTTTGATTCGGTACATGGTCGTTGGGAGCATTCTGCACAAGCCAATGGCAGCAATATTACAGTTGGTGATAAAACCCTTGCGGTAACCGCGAATAAAGCCATTAATGACAGCGACTGGTCAGGCTGTGATGTGGTTATTGAAGCATCCGGCAAAATGCGTGATAGCACAATGTTACAAGCGTATTTGGATCAAGGTGTAAAGCGTGTGGTGGTGACAGCCCCGGTCAAACAGGCTGGTATATTAAATGTGGTAATGGGTGTGAACGATGATTTATATGATGCAGATGCGCATAAAATTGTGACCGCCGCCTCCTGCACCACGAACTGTCTCGCCCCCATCGTCAAAGTTATTCATGAAAAGCTGGGCATCAAACATGGCATGATCACCACTATTCATGATCTGACCAATACTCAGTCAATTATGGATACGCCGCACAAAGATTTACGGCGGGCACGTATGTCCGGCACCAATTTGATTCCCACCACCACTGGCAGTGCCACCGCTATTACCGAAATTTTTCCCGAACTTAAAGGACGCTTAAATGGCCACGCGGTACGTGTGCCATTAGCCAATGCGTCATTAACTGATTGTGTATTTGAAGTTGAACGCGCTACCTCGGTTGAGGAAGTCAACGCGTTATTAAAGACCGCTGCAGAAAATGAATTAAACGGAATCCTGGGCTATGAAGAAAAACCCTTGGTATCGAGTGATTATCGGGCCGATCCACGCTCCAGTATTATTGATGCCCTCTCCACCATGGTCACCAATCAGACACAGGTGAAAATCTACGCCTGGTATGACAATGAATGGGGCTACAGCATGCGAACCATGGAACTGGTTCGTAAAGTAGGCTTAAGCTGATTTATCTGGCCTGACGAAAGGTCAGGTTATATCGATACGACCCGGTCAATAGATGCTGACCGGGCTTTAACGTTAATACACCATGGTAATAACGCCTTGCCGCCCCACCCCAGACAATTACATCACCGTGCTGTAATGGTATCCGCTGTACAGGATCATTTCGCTTTGGCCCACCAAACTGAAATACGATTGGTAAACCCAGAGATACTGAAACTATCGGCTGAGAAAAATCCTTTTCATCCTTGTCCTGGTGCAGGCCCATTTTGGCACCGATTTCATAGCGGTTTATCAGACAAACATCAGGTAAAAACCGGCTAAAACCGGATTGTTGTGCCGCTGTTGCAGCAAGTTCGCGAAAACTTTCCGGCATTGCTGGCCAAGCCTGTTGCGTTTGCGGGTCTATTTCACTGTAGCGGTAACCCTGTCTGTCACTATGCCATCCCACATCACCGCAATTGGTTATCGCGGCAGACATATAAAAACCGCCCGGTGTCTGCATCCTGCGAAAAGGCGATTGTGCCGAGACAGCGTCAAGCTGATTTAACAATTGGGGCGCCATTTGCAAAGCAAAGCTTCTTAACAAAAAAACTTCCGGTAGAATTTGTTCAAATTGAAGCTGATTTGCTTCAGCAAATAAATCCGCTGTGATCATTTTGTCAGTGTCATGCGCTCACGACGCAACAAAGCCTGCAAG
>JAMDEF010000071.1 GCA_023488305.1 Gammaproteobacteria bacterium
AATGGCTTCCGCCGCAACAACAGGCAGTATTAACTTTATATGATTTGGAAGGTGAATCAATGCAAGACATCTGTAACATTCTCGATATCTCTGCGTCTAATGCGAGAGTGTTGTTGCATCGTGCTCGCTCAACTATCCAACAGAAAATCGCCCAATATCAGGACCATTTTTAACATGCTTAAATGCCGCGAAATTGAACAAATGGCCAGTGACTATCTGAATAAAGATCTGTCATTACGGCAACGCATGGCGTTCAAAATGCATTTATTTCTTTGTCATAACTGCCGTAACTATATACGTCAGCTTAAAACCACTATTTCTAGCGTTCAGTTAATGCCAGCTAAACAATCTGTAGTGATAGATGACAAAGTGAAAGATTTAGCTAAACAACTAAGAGAACATGCCAGCAGACAATAATATTGTCTGCTGGCAAATTATCAGATGCTCAATTAATTATTTCTGATACTTCTCTTTCCACTCATCATAAGGCATGCCATAAACATGCTCACGCGCAGCATCATAATCCATTGCTACACCCTGCTGTTCTGCAGCAGCCAGATACCATTTAGATAAACAGTTACGACAAAACCCAGCCAAATTCATCAAATCAATATTCTGCACATCTTTACGTTCTTGCAGGTGAGCGACTAATCTGCGAAACGCCGCAGCTTCCAGTTCAGTTTGTGTTTGTTGATCCATATTCATTCTCTTCATATAAAAAACAATTAACTTGATGCCCGTTTTCCAGCACAGTGAGTGGTGGATAATGCTTATGGCATATAGGCATAACATGCTGACAGCGCTGATGAAAGTGGCAACCAGCCGGTGGGTTGGCAGGTGAAGGCAGCTCACCTCCGACAGCGACTTGCAACTCCTGTTTGTTCAAATCCGGTACTGCGGCTAATAAAGCTTGAGTATAAGGATGTTTCGGTGCATCCAATACCTGCTGACGTGTGCCCTGCTCCACAATTCTGCCCAGGTACATCACCGCAACACGATGCGCCAGATAATCTACTACGCCAATATTGTGGGTAATAAATAAAAATGACAGCCCGAACTCATGCTGTATATCCCGCAGCAAATTCAGAATTTGTGCCTGCACCGATACATCAAGTGCACTGGTCGGTTCGTCACACACAATAACTTCAGGTTCTGTAGCTAAGGCCCGGGCAATACAAATCCGCTGCCGTTGACCGCCGGAAAACTCATGCGGATAACGATGGCGGATATCGGCTCGTAAACCGACTCGTTCGAGTAATGAATCAATGTATTTGGTCTTAGCAGCGGGCTCTTTTCGAAACTTGGTCGTACTTATCGCTTCGTCAATAATCTGCTCAATGGTCATCCGTGGATTCATCGAGGAAAACGGATCCTGGAAAATGATCTGCAGTTGGCCACGATAAGGTTTTAACTGACGTTGAGAAAGCCGATTTAACACTTTTCCCTGAAAACGGACCTCACCGGCGGTGACTGACACTAACTGTAAAATGCCTTTACCGACCGTGGTTTTGCCACAACCAGACTCCCCAACTAACGCCAGTGTTTCGGCATTATGCAAGGTCAGATTGACGCCATCCACCGCCTTAACCTGACCTACCTGTCGTTGCAGAATACCTTTACGAATGGGGAAATGAACTTTTAACCCTCGGATATCTAATGCATGGATCTGTGATGGAACCACATCTGAAAGATGAGATGCATGGGATGGTTTAAGCAGATTTTTTGCTGCAACCGTCACCGTAGGATCGTATAGATGACAACGCACGCCACGTTCATTCACTGCTATCCAGCTTGGTTCATGCTGATGACAGTGATCCCAGGCAAGATCACAACGATCGGCAAATCGGCAGCCAATAAATGTTTGATTTAATGGCGGCACATTGCCTTTAATCACCGTTAAACGTTGATCGCGTTTTTGCTCGCCGGGTAAAGCTTCAAATAACTTTTTTGCGTAAGGATGTTGTGGATTGGCAAAAAACGACTGTCGATCTGCTTTTTCAACAATTTGCCCGGCATACATAACGGCAATGTGATCAGCCATTTGTGCAGCAACACCCAAATCATGGGTGATGAGTAAAATCGCCATGCCGGTATTACGCTGAATTTGTTTGAGTAAATCGAGGATCTGGGCCTGAATAGTTACATCCAATGCCGTTGTCGGCTCATCGGCAATCAGTAACTCGGGTTCACCGGCTAAAGCCATGGCAATCATCACCCGCTGTTTCATGCCACCGGACATTTGATGCGGATATTCTTTCAGGCGTCTTATGGGATCAGGGATACCAACTGAATCCAGTAACTTTAAACTGCGTTGCTGTATTTCCAGGGACGATAACTTGAAATGCCAGCGCAGTGTCTCGCCAATTTGTTGACCAATGGTTAATACAGGATTTAACGAACTTTGAGGTTCCTGGAAGATCATTGCCACCCGACGTCCCCGCACCGATTCCATCTCAGCTTCGGAGAGTTTAAGCAGATCCAGTCCATTTAGTTTAATTTCGCCGGCCACAATTTTACTGGCTGGATAAGGATTTAACCTAAGTAGTGACAAAGCACTGATGGATTTACCACAACCAGATTCACCCAATAAAGCAAAGGTCTCGCCTTGCTGAATGGAAAAGTCTATGCCATCAACCGCTTTAAATGGCTGTTCTTTACTGAGAAACCAGGTTTTCAGCCCTTTAACTTCCAGTAAAACCGGGGAAGTCATCTCGCCCCCTGCATTCTTGGATCAAATGCATCACGCACCACATCGGCAAATAAATTAGCTGCCAATACCAGAATAAACATCGATATAAACGCAGCGGTTAATGACCACCAGACGACGGGTTCACGCGCCATTTCAAGCCGGGCACTGTTGATCATATTGCCCCAACTGATCATTGAAGGATCAACACCGACTCCGACATAGGACAAAACGGCTTCAGCGAGTACCAGACCACTGAAATCCAATACCACAGTAATTAACACAATATGCATCAGATTGGGCAGGATATGCCGATGCAAGATACTAAAATTACTTGCCCCTAATGATCGAGCAGCCAGCACATATTCCGCTTCACGTAATTTGAGTGTTTCTCCGCGTAAAATACGGCACAGCCCAGTCCAACTAGTGACACCAAGTATCAAACAGAGAAATAACAAGCGCATATCTGCACGTTCGGCAATCGTGGCGAAGTGATCAGGATTTGTGTTCATATAAACCTGCAGCATCAACACCGCAGCCGCAATTAATAACACGCCGGGAATAGAGTTTAAGGTGGTGTAAATATATTGAATGACATCATCAATCCAGCCACGGAAATAGCCAGCGCTGATCCCCAGAAAAATAGCCAGTGGCAACATTATCAAGGTAGTCAACGTGCCAATTGCCAGTCCAGTTCTAACACTTTTCAAAGCTTGATAAAGCACACTTTGCCCGACCTTATCGGTACCAAACACATGGTAATACTGGCTGAGCATAACCAACGTTACGCTTATCCAGACAAGCAAAAAAATCATTAGATAAAAAGTACGGACAGGATAATCAGATTGACCATGCATTAACCGTTTCAGCTCGGTCAGAAGCGCATGCTGATAGCGCAGTTTCCGATACACGATATAAAGAGCAATCAACAGAACAATAAAAGTTATGGATGCAAAGGTGCTTTTCAGCACAATGTTTCGTACGTCCGCCCATTTTTCTGTTTCAGATGTTAAATGCTGGGCTGCGTATTCTAATCGTGGATGGCTATATTCCAGCTGACCACCTTTTACCACCTGCATTTCTTTAACAAATAAACGTGTCGCAAGAGGTGCGGAATAGGTTTTTTCAACCTGAGTGCGAATCGGTGAAACCATCCAGTCGAGCACGCTCAGCACTTCAGTTGAATAGTGTTGCTGATTATTGTCAGCAGAGGCTAAGGCAGCACGAAAATGTAGCGAATCGAGAAAACCAATAGTGACGTAGCTGAGCAGGATAATGACTGAAATAACACCACGTTTACGTTGCATCACCATTATCCAGGGAGCAAGTAAATGCGGTTTACTTCGAAGATAAAAGATACCTGCCGTGATAACAGCGAGCAGAAGAAAAATCAGAATGTCGGTCCACAAAAATACCGGCAGAAAGGGCATGGCTGTCCTTATATTGATTTTCTGAGGCTGGATATATCCACTTTAAGTGCTTTCGGCAATGAGAAAGCAATATTTTCAATCTGACCTTTGTCTTCGGTGACGTATTCGACGCCCAGCATTTTGAGTTTATCAACCACCGCCTGTACTAGTGATTCTGGTGCTGAAGCACCAGCGGTCAGGCCTATTTGCTGTTTATCTTTAAGCCAGTCTACATTTATCTCATCTGCATTATCGATAAGATAAGCTTCTGTACCAAGTTTGGTCGCTAACTCTTTGAGTCTATTTGAGTTTGAGCTATTTACTGACCCCACAACCAACACTAAATCACAGTTCTGTGCCAGCCGTTTTACCGCATCCTGACGATTCTGTGTGGCATAACAAATATCATCTTTACCCGGGCCAATAATATTTGGAAAACGTTCACGTAAAGCATCAATCACCAGTTTGGTATCGTCAACCGATAAAGTTGTCTGGGTAACAAATGACAGATTATCGGGATCATTCACTATCAGCTTGGCGACATCAGCAGGAGATTCAACCAGATACATTGCACCTTGGTCGGATGTATATTGGCCCATGGTGCCTTCTACTTCTGGGTGACCTGCGTGGCCGATTAGAATACATTCTCGTGCCACTTTTTCATGTTTGGCTACTTCCAGATGCACTTTGGTCACTAATGGACAAGTCGCATCAAACACTTTCAGTCCGCGTTGTTTGCCTTCTTCCTGCACCGCTTTAGAAACACCGTGTGCACTGAAAATCAATGTGCTGTTATCCGGTACATCGGATAATTCTTCAATGAAAATCGCGCCTTTATTGCGCAGATCTTCAACTACTGTGCGATTGTGAACCACTTCGTGACGAACATAGATCGGCGCGCCAAACAGTTCCAAAGCTCGCTCGACTATTTCAATCGCGCGATCCACTCCAGCACAAAAACCTCTTGGATTGGCTAATACCAATTTGGTCATTTACAACACTGCCTTTGGATAAGAACCTAAAACACGGAAAACCGACGATTCCGACTCCAGCTCTTTTAATGCACTGGCAACAGTCGGATCCTGACAATGGCCGTCGATATCGATAAAAAACACGTATTCCCAAATACCTTTACGAGAAGGTCGGGATTCGATTCGGCTCATACTAATACCTTTGTCAGCCAGAGGTTTAAGTAAGTTTTGTAACGCACCCGGTTTATTTTTAGTTGAAACCAGAAGTGCTGTTTTATCGACACCTGACGGTCCAACATTCTGATTACCAATCACCAGAAAACGCGTGGTGTTACCCGCTTCATCTTCAATATTACTGGCCAGGACTTTCAGTCCATAAATTTCAGCAGCTGTGCTGGCGGCAATGGCCGCACTATCCTCGCCCATTTCAGCCACTCTTTTGGCCGCTTCAGAGTTACTGTCCAACGGAAACAACTCTGCCTGAGCTAACTGATCGCCTAACCATTGACGGCATTGTGCAAGTGCTTGCGGATGAGCATAAACCTTTTTAACATCAGATAATTGCGATGCATTGCTCAACAAATAATGATGTATTGGCAAGGTCACTTCACCATTGATTTTAAGTGGTGAACTGACAAATCTATCCAAAGTGTGATTGACCATGCCTTCGGTAGAGTTTTCCACCGGAACAACACCATAACAGGCATATTCAGTTTCAACGGCACGAAATACATTGGCAATAGTGCTGACCGGTTGTAACTGAGCTGAACCACCAAAATGCTTTAATGCAGCGGCCTGAGTAAACGAACCTTCCGGTCCAAGATAGGCAATACGCAAAGGCTTTTCTGCGGCCAGACATGCCGACATGATTTCACGAAACAATCTGGCCATTTCTCTATCGGATAATGGGCCGTTATTGCGTTCCATCACCTGACGTAAAATCATCGCTTCACGTTCTGGGCGATAAAAATCAGCCTGCTCGCCAGAGCTTTGTTTTATTTCAGCAACTTGATGCGCCAGAGCCGTGCGTTCGTTTAATAAATCCTGTAACTGTCTGTCGACTTTATCAATCTGTTCACGAACGGCTTGAAGGGCTTTTTTTTCGGACATGGTTAACCAAACCTGCGCTCAAATTCAGACATAAACCAGATCAATTTATCAACACCGGCTTCCGGCATTGCATTGTATATGCTTGCTCGCATTCCACCCAAATCCCGATGGCCTTTAAGTGTTAACAAGCCTTCTTTGGCGGCATCCGCAAGAAATTGTTTATCCAGATCGCTGTTCGCTAAGGTAAATGGAATATTCATCCATGAACGGTAACGAACATCCACTGGGTTAGCATAAAAATCGCTGCCATCAATTGCAGCATACAGTTTAGCTGCTTTGCGTTGATTGATTTCCGCCATGCCCTGTAAACCGCCCTGTTGTTTCAACCACTGAAACACCAGCCCAGCCAGATACCAGCTATAAGTAGCTGGCGTGTTATACATAGAACCGTTATCTGCATGGATTTTGTAATCAAACATCACCGGTGTTGATAAATTGATTTTACCCATTAAATCTTTACGCACGATAACAATACACAAACCAGCAGGGCCGATATTTTTCTGTGCCCCAGCATAAATCAACCCAAAACGATTGACATCACATGGGCGAGACAAAATGGTGGAAGACATATCGGCAACTAATGTTGCATCCCCTACTTCAGGGATTTCTGCAAACTCCAAACCATGAATTGTTTCGTTCGGCGTGTAATGCACATAAGCTGGATTATCTGATAACTGCCACTCAGCTTTGTCTGGAATCGTACGGTAATGTGATGGCTTGGCATCGGCAACGACATTGACTTTGGTATAGCGACTCGCTTCAGCAATGGCTTTTTCCGACCAGGCACCGGTATTCAAATAATCTGCATGTGTATGACCATGCAGCAAATTCATCGGAATCATCGAAAACTGGCTGGATGCACCGCCCTGTAAAAACAGCACGGCATAGTCTTCCGAAATACCCATCAAATCACGCAAATCGGCTTCAGCCTGCTCAGCGATCGAAGTGTATTCCGGACCGCGATGACTCATTTCCATCACCGACATGCCGGTACCACGCCAATCCAACATTTCCTGTTGTGCAATCAGCATTACATCGTCCGGCAGCATCGCTGGGCCGGCACTAAAATTATAGGCTCTCAAATTGCTTATTCTTCTGTTAAATCATCGGTATGTGGCAAGTCGTCAATATCAACCTCTTCATTTTCGTCTTCAATGACGCGCTCTAAACCAACCAGTTTCTCATCGTTGCTCAGATTAATCAGACGCACACCTTGTGTATTACGTCCTACCAATGAGACATGTTTCACTGGTGTACGAACCAGCGTACCGCCGTTGGTAATCAACATGATTTGATCCTCTTCACC
>JAMDEF010000042.1 GCA_023488305.1 Gammaproteobacteria bacterium
TGCATCGTTACACAAAACAGCTGCTGTCTCGGTGATTTGTTCTGATAAAACTGGCACATTAACCAGGAATGAAATGACGGTAACGGGTATTTTGACTGCGGAAGAACTTATCCGTGTTACTGGGGTGGGGTATACGCCAGATGGGGAGTTTTATACTACTGAAAACAAACTTGAAATAGAGACTTTACCCACTGTGGAGTGGTTACTGAAAGCAGCTGTTTTGTGTAACGATGCATCGCTGGATTTGGTCGAGTCCGAGTGGAAAATCACGGGTGACCCGATGGAAGTTGCATTGCTAACAGCGGCCTGTAAAGCCGATTTAGTAGCAGATGCTTTAAATACGCATTATCCTCGGCAAGACGTGATTCCATTTGATGCTGAACATCGATTTATGGCAACACTCCATCATGATCATCAAGGTCATGATTTTATTTTTGTTAAAGGGGCTCCCGAACGTTTATTAGCTGACTGTCATTGGCAGCAGAATGCAAAAGGGGAGAACCAGCCGCTGAATTTAAACTATTGGCAACAACAGTTAGAGGCATTGGCTGCTTCTGGGCAACGAGTATTGGCAGTAGCAATGAAACCGGCCAATGCAGGTCAACAGGAACTAAATTTTGAAGATTTAAAGCAAGATTTAGTTTTACTCGGTCTTTTAGGATTAATGGACCCACCAAGAGAGGAAGCGATTGTCGCTATCAAAGCCTGTCATGGCGCTGGTATTCAAGTCAAAATGATTACCGGTGATCATGCAGCCACAGCAAGTGCTATTGCTGGCCAGTTAGCCTTAAAGAATTCAGAACGAGTCATGACTGGTGCGGAGTTAAATGAGCTGGATGATGAAGCACTTCGACAGAAAGTAGAAACCATTTCTGTTTTTGCACGCACTTCCCCAGAACACAAACTGCGTTTGGTTTCTGCCTTGCAAGCGAATCAACATATTGTTGCTATGACAGGTGATGGTGTGAATGATGCGCCTGCCTTAAAGCGTGCTGATGTGGGTATTGCCATGGGACGTTCTGGTACAGAAGCGGCAAAAGAAGCATCAGAAATGGTGTTAGCGGATGACAACTTTGCATCAATTGTGCGTGCTGTAAGAGAAGGTCGAACGGTTTATGACAACCTGAAAAAAGCCATTCTATTTTTATTGCCAATAAATGGTGGGGAATCATTAAGTATCATTGTTGCAGTAATTGCAGGCTTAACGTTACCCATCACCCCAATACAAATTCTATGGGTAAATATGGTCAGCTCAGTCGCCTTGGCAATGGTCTTGGCATTTGAGCCAGGTGAAGAGGGTAGCATGCAACGTCAACCTCGTAATCGTTCCGAGAAAATGCTTTCTGGCTTGCTCATATGGCGTATAAGCTTTGTTTCAGTGTTGTTTTTAATCGGTATTTACGGTATCTATATTTGGAGCCAAGCACAGGGGGCAACCATAGAAGAGTCAAGAACGTATGCGGTGAACACCTTGGTAATGATGGAAATATTTTATTTGTTTAATGTACGTTGCTTGAATGTGGCCTCTTGGTCAATTAGACAATGGTTTACATCAAAAATGGCATTTATATCATTGGGTTTAGTCGTATTGTTGCAACTCGCATTTACTTACCTTCCCATAATGCAACAACTGTTCGTGACAGAAGCAGTATCATTATTTTATTGGGTAGTTATATTTGGAATTGGTGTGGCCGTCTATCTCATTTTAGAAGTAGAAAAAACTATTCGGCGTGCCTTAATTGGCCGTAATGTTACCCAACCATCGACTTCAACGGGATAATTAATATTTAGGATCACCTCATTTAAAAATATTGAAAGAGGCAGAAGACATATAGTCGCTTATTTTTGTATGTGTACTAATTGATAAGCTGAAATAGTTAGCTCGATTTAACTTATAAGAAAGTATAAAAATATAATTGACTATTTTTTTCGATTTAACAAATTGAAAAAACGTGTTATCAGATTTGCTCCTGAACGTTCATATTTTCTTACATAAGCTGGCATTCTATTCTCATGTAGAAGAGAGATTCCTACTTCGGTAATGATTTTTCCTTGGTGGACTCTTCTCACCACCAGATCGAATTTGCCCACTGGAACCCTATCCCCTGCTACTGGCTGACCTCTAAGCTCTGACATTATGAAATCATTTATCGTCAGGTCGGGAGATATGTTTTCAGACGATTTCAGGCCATATGAGTTAAGCAAATCTATAAGCAGAGCATCTGTATTTACCACAAACTGTCCAAAATATTCCTTATCATCATGGTCAGGAATCTTTGTCTGAGAGAATAAACGGTCAAGTAATGGCGTGTACTCAGGCGGACAGAAAAGATAAACCAAATCCCCTGATTTTAATGATCCCGCTTGTTCAGGATGAAACGAACGGCCATTACGAATAATAAGTGATGGACGTGCCCATTGTGGCAAAAGAATGTTTTCTTTAATAAGCGGGCTATCATCCAGTACTCTGTATATGACTAACTCATGCTTTGAATGACCTGGAAGATCGAGTTCAATTCTTTCTAGAGGCCCCAGCCCCGAGGGTACAATCAATTTAAGCCACCGGGCAGCAGGGGTTAGGGTTCCAGTGTGCACTAATAAAGAAGTGACCACCATGATGAAGGCAACATTGATAAATATCTCTGCTCCTTCAACCTCCATTACTGTAGGCAATATACCAAGCAAAATAGAGACTGCTCCTCGAAGACCGACCCATGCATTGAAGGTGATGGTTTGTCGGTCATATTTGAATGGCAGGAGGCACAGTAAAACCGCAAGCGGGCGGCCAATTAGTATTAAGAAAAGACCAAGTATAATTGCTGGAATTAGAACTGGACCGAAATTCGACGGTGTCACGAATAATCCCAGCACTAAAAACATTACGATTTGAGCAAGCCATGTCATACCTTTTTGGTAGCGGCGCAATGCTGATGCCCCCTTCATCGACCTGTTACCTGCTACCATGCCTGCGACATAAATAGCCAGAAAACCGCTACCACCATAATGGGCTGTAACACCGAAGACACAAAGGGCGCACGCCATTACCAAGATCGGATATAGAGCCTCCTCTAGGCGGACCCTATTAATAATCTCAACAATCAAATAACCGCCAAAAAGTCCTGCGATTAAGCCCAGTCCCATTTGTAGACCGAAACCATTTATAAAACTGGCTACAGGACTACCGCGTGAGTCTGAAAGAATCATTTCAATAAATAACACAGTTAGAAATATTGCCATCGGATCATTTGATCCGGACTCCACTTCCAACATTGAACGAACACGTTTATAAATTTTGACGCCGCCGGCCCTAAGCAGAAAAAATACTGCGGCGGCGTCAGTAGAGCTAATGATTGCCCCCATTAATAATGCGTAGAGCCAAGGTAAATCAAATAGTAGAAAAGCTGCCACGCCAACGAACATCGTGGTGAGTAACACACCGACCGTTGCTAGCAAAAAAGCCGGGGCCGCTGCTCGATGCAAAGTCTGTACGCGAGTTCCAAAACCAGAATCAAATAGAATTACGGCAAGTGCTAGACTACCAATAAAATATGCATGTTCAGCATTATTAAATATAAGTCCAAGACCATCCTCGCCTGCGATAAGTCCAATGCAAAGAAAAACTAATAATAGAGGCGTACCAAAACGAAATACAAAGGCACTTGAAAGAATAGAAAGAACAATCAATCCGGCCCCGATTAATATAAGGTTTGACATCCAATCCATACGATAATGTTCGCTATATTTTTAGTAGGACTGTTGTTTTTACCAAGAATAACGTCTTACAGATCTAGACCGTAAAGCTGATCAATTACCAATGTTAGTGCCAGTCCTTGGTCTGGCGAATCGAGCTTAAGCTCATCCCTAAGCACCTTAGCTGTTTTGTTCGCGGTTTCTGTATCAGCGATCCAGAAAATTAATGTCATGGATGCCTGAAAAGTCAGACCAAAAAAAACTTTTAGAGGGCTGCGACTAATTCCACTTGCTGGCACTATTGTTGAGCCTCGAATTCCTTCACGAATAGCAATGTCTAAAGCAGCTTCTTTTGCGTCCTCGGTTACGATCAAAATTAGTAGTGAAGTTGTCATTAGTTTTATCCAATACGTAATAGATGATTAAAGAGTTGATAGACCACCAGTCTGACTAATTTGCAAACTATTAATACTCTTCAACTTTAAACACTCTTAAATGATATTATCAGGTCAAACATCGATGACCAAAAATAATAATGATGCTGATCTATATAATGACTTAAGTGACAGTATCTGGATCAGCACCTTAGTAATTCGTCATAATAAAGTATGCAATAAGAAACTTTCCTTTTATCTTTATCTTGAGGGGGGGGCGATTCATTGAATCAGTGGTTGCAAATGTCAGTCTTAAAAATATCCCCTATCAAAAGGCAGTATGTGGTGAGTTTTGTCTAGGAATGGGCACATTTGCATTGAAATTAAAAAGATAATGAAGCAGGTTGACCACAATAGGTCAGAACTTTAATAGATAAACTAAACTAGAGCTTTGATGCTGGATTGAGTGCGCAAGAACAACTTTACGGCGATCGTATCTATTCAATAAAAGCCGGCTTCCAGCTTTATTAAGAGCGAGACCACCGCTTGTAGTTCTAGATATCAAGCCGAATATTATTAACGCGTTACCAAACGAAATGTACGAGGGTAGTGTTAATCTTTCTGCCGCACTCTACTATTATAGATATTTTAGAGAGTTGAAATTAAGAAGCCGTATATTTTTTTGAATATGCATTGTACATTAATCCTACTGTGGCAATTCTGTGACCTATCATTTCTCTCACATATAAAGTGATATCTCCCAGTTGTATGCTTGCTCCAACAATGGGATTGGGCATTAACAATCGAATTACATCGGTTAAACTAGTTTCCTCAGCCACATTAAGCTTCAATCCATATGAGCCATAAATATCAGCAACGGTAGTTGTGCCTTTGAGGCGAAGCTCAGTCTTGGATATATATTCCACAGGTGTATCTTCTTCTGGGGCAAAAACCCGATCAACAAAGGCCCTTGTTTCCGGCCGAAGCATAATAAAAAGATGATCATTTGCATAGAGTTCGGTGGAACCACGGGGTGGAATAACTGATTTATTTCGGGTAATCATTGCGACAACCGTGCTTTCGGGCAACGCCATTTGCGAGAGACGTTTTCCAACAGCGTGAGAGCTTTCACCTAAGGTATATTCCACAATCTCAGCATCGACATCACCTAGAGCTGTTATTTCAAGTGTTGCAGCAGGTGTCGCGGGAGGGGCTTCGGCCAGTCCGAGCTTGCGGGCAACAACTGATAGCGTCGATCCCTGTACAACGGCTGAGATAAGAACAACGAAGAAGACAACATTGAAGATTAGAGCCGCACCAGGGAGTCCGAATAACAATGGGAAAATGGCTAATATGATAGGAACTGATCCTCTAAGACCCACCCATGAAACCAATGTCATTTCACGTATATTGAAACCAAAAATAGCCATCATCGGAATTACAGCGAGAGGTCTTGCCACAAAAATCAGAACAGAAGCAATAACAAAACCTTCAAGCCATACGTCCAATAATTCTTTAGGATTTATGAGTAGGCCTAACACAACGAACATCGTAATTTGACTAAGCCAAGCAAGCCCATCGTGAAACAAAAAGGTGCTGCGTTGAAAAACAAATCGACTATTGCCAACAATGACACCGGTTAAGAAGATTGCTAGAAAGCCGCTACCACCCAGATTAGCCGCCAGTCCAAATGACAATAAACCGAAAGCCGCTACTAATACTGGATACAGTCCAGACGCTACTAAGTGAATTCGATTAATTATGTGGATAGACAGCCACCCAACACTAAGACCGACAATTGCCCCAATTCCCATCTGAAAAAAGAATAGGCTGAGCATACCTAGCCCTAATTCCATGTCATTGACCAACACTTCCAATAAACCAATAGTCAGGAAAATTGCCATCGGGTCATTCGAGGCACTCTCGATTTCTAATAATGATTTAATACGGGTTTTGATGTGAATTCCTGCATTACGCATTAGAGAAAACACAGCAGCTGCGTCGGTTGAGCCGACAATTGCCCCTAGCAATAATCCTTGAAGTAGCGGGATTTCAAGAATATATGCAGCTGCAATACCCGTAACAGCGGCAGTAATAAAAACACCAAATGTGGCCAGTAAAGCTGACGGTTTCCACACCGCTTTAATCGAAGTAAATGGCGTTTGCAGACCACCATCGTACAAAATAATCGCCAGGGCTAATGTACCGAGGGCATGGGCTGCTCCAGCATTATCAAAAGCAATGCCACCGATCCCGCTTTCGCCAGCGAGCATCCCTATAAGAAGGAAAAGTACTAAGACAGGTAATCCCAATCGTGCAGATATTTTGCTTGATATAATGCCTATAAGGATAAGGATTGCAGCAAGCAATATTATCTGGTCGATTAAAAACATTTTCAGTAACGCCTAAGAAGAAATTAAAAATTGTAACATCAGTTTTCGCTTGCAGTTCTTTAAGGTGGAGGCTTGGAATCAAATCTCAATATTATGTAGAAAAAATACTTAGGATTGTTTTGCTATTTATTTTATTGATGTTCCGAATTTTTTAAATAACTGGCACTCAATGTATCGATGCCGGTTATTCAGAAGCATTTTTAACTCTTGCATATGCGAACAAAACTACGTTGCTTACAGTGAGTATTATTCTGCTTTGTACAGTAACTATTAAGGTATATGATATCGCGTTGACCTTGGCCCATATTGACATCAATGTTTACTGTAATAGTGGGAACAGATGGTGAGTAAGCTTAATTTATGGTCATAAACTATAACCATAACCGTCTATTTAACAAAGGCTTAACTCATGCATTTATTGAGCAAAGAAACAAACATCAATTTCGTTGGAATACGTAAATTTGCTTTAGCGTTTTCAGCGATATTGTTGATAGTGTCGGTATATTCAATAGTAACCAATAGTCTGAATTTTGGTATCGATTTCACCGGCGGTACGATGATTGAATTAGGCTATCCACAGACAGTTGGATTGGGTGAAATTCGAACGACTCTTGAACAAGGTGGCTTTGAAGACGCTTTAGTACAGAACTTTGGTTCATTGTCGGATGTGCTTATCCGCTTGCCAGTCATTGAAACAGAAAATATGGCTGAGCTTAGTAACAGGGTTGTGACACTTTTACAATCTGAGCAAACGGATGCGATTGAAGTAAAGAGGGTTGAGTTTGTCGGTCCTCAGGTCGGTGAAGACCTTGCCGAAGATGGTGGTCTAGCGGTGTTGTATGCTTTGATTGGAATATTGATTTATGTCGCCTTACGTTTTGAATATCGCTTTGCTATTGCGTCGGTGCTTGCACTGATTCATGACGTTGTTATCTGGGTTG
>JAMDEF010000129.1 GCA_023488305.1 Gammaproteobacteria bacterium
GTAGAATGACAAGAACACATTAACCAAAACCGTGACGAACTTACATTAAGCTTTGCAGCCCTATGCAACATACTATTTATATAAACTTAATACTTTAAGAATCTATTGTGACCAAACATAAATCCTCTAAAACCAAAAAATCAAAATCTGTTTTTCGCCGCTTGATAAGCGCAAAAGTCATTATTACTTTGTTGTTGCTGATAACTGTCGCAGTGGCTGTCTCCGTCGCCACATTAGACTTTCGAGTGCGCAGTGAGTTTGAGGGAAAACGCTGGGCATTACCCGCCAAAGTGTATGCCAGACCACTGGAACTTTATATTGGCGCGCCTTTATCTATCAACGATCTGAAGATTGAATTAAGAGCCTTGGGTTATCAATTTGTCGATAAGGTTAGCGTGCCGGGTCAAGTCGCTTTTTCTGCTTCCAGCGCAACGCTGTCAACACGAGGCTTTCTTTTTCCCGATGAGCATGAACCGGCTCGACAGCTTGTTTTAGAGTTTAGTGGCGACAGCTTAAGTCAGATCCGTTCAGCCGATCAGCAAGCTCTGACATTAATTCGTTTAGAGCCCGCACTGATTGGCGGAATTTATCCGTTGAATAACGAAGATCGGGACTTGATCCAGCTGCAAGATGCGCCACAAGCTTTTATTGATGCACTGATCGCGATTGAAGATCGTGATTTTTACGATCATTTTGGCATCTCACCCAAAGGTATTGCTCGTGCGACATTAGCCAATATTCGAGCGGGGGCGTTCGTGCAAGGTGGCAGCACCTTAACCCAGCAATTAATCAAGAACTTCTATCTCACCGCAGATCGCACGTTAATGCGCAAAATGCTGGAAGTGCCGATGGCGATGATCCTGGAGTGGCATTACAGCAAAGAGGAAATTCTAGAAGCCTATTTAAATGAAGTGTATCTAGGTCAATCCGGTAACCGTGCCATTCATGGTTTTGGCTTAGGAGCGGCACATTATTTTGCTCAGCCAATCCAAGAACTCAAATTACATCAATTGGCATTACTGGCCGGTCTGGTCAGGGGCCCCTCCTATTATGATCCGCGTCGTAATCCTGAACGGGCCAAGCAACGCCGCAATCTGGTATTGAGTGTTTTACACCAGCAAGGTTCGATTTCCGATGAAGAGTATATGTTGGCTTCGACAGCCGAGTTGGAAGTTGTAGCAGCTGGAAGCTCCATGAAAGAAGCTTATCCAGCCTATATTGATTTGGTGAAACGTCAATTACGCCGTGAATATAAAGATGAAGATCTGGGCTCAGAAGGCCTACAAATATTTACCAGCCTGGATCCTATTAGTCAGCACAAAGCCGAAACGTCGCTTATCAGTACCATTGATGATCTAAGTAAAACCCATGGTGAAAGACTATCCAAACTGCAGGGAAGTATGGTGGTTACCGATCCACAAACCGGTGAAGTGCTGGCATTAATCGGTGATCGAAACACCCGTTTTCAAGGTTTTAATCGGGCCTTGGATGCCAGGCGCCCGATTGGTTCTTTGGTGAAACCCGCTGTGTATCTCACTGCATTGGAACAGGGATATACCTTAATCAGTGAATTGGATGACTCCCCTTTTAGCCTAACTCTGCCAAACCAACAACCCTGGACGCCAAAAAACTTTGATGGTAAATCCTATGGCCGGGTGCCGCTGCATGCTGCGTTGACCCATTCCTATAATTTATCGACAGCACAGTTAGGCATGGAACTCGGCATTGATAAGGTTATTGATACCTTAAAAAGACTCGGTGTTGAGCGGCAAATGGATGCTTATCCATCACTTTTGTTAGGTGCTCAAAGCCTGTCGACACTGGAAGTCGCCGCGATGTATCAGACTATTGCTGCGACTGGATTTCAAATTCCACCGCGCACCATTCGCACAGTTACAGACAGTGCTGGCGAAGCGCTTTCCAGCTATCCGTTTCAGTTGCAGCAAAGTATTGATGAAAAACCGATGTATTTGCTGCAATACAATTTGCAGCAAGTCACTCGTAGTGGAACCGCACGTAGCATTTATCAACAATTACCGATGAATATTAATACTGCGGGTAAAACCGGCACCTCAGATCAACAACGGGATAGCTGGTTTGCAGGATTTACCGGCAATCGTCTAGCTGTTGTCTGGCTGGGGCTTGATGATAACAGTCCAATGCCAATTACCGGTTCTTCAGGTGCCTTGCGTGCCTGGACAAAGTATATTGTCCAGGAACCTTTGCAATCGTTTGAGCCAGCAATACCAGAAGGCATTGTGATGCAATGGATTGATCCCTTAAGTGGAAAACTTGCCGGTGGATTATGCGAGAATGCAACGCAAATACCCTTTATCGCCGGCACTCAACCAACCGAAACAGCCGCCTGCGCCATGCCGGAAGAAACATTTACCGAAAACCCGATTAAACGTTCGATAGATTGGGTTAAAGACATCTTCAGATAGGTTTTAAAATGTTAAACAATGTATCAAAATCCGTTTTTATCATGGCCCTGATGACCATGTTTTTATCCGCTTGTACGACCACGCCCGTCAATTACCAAACACCGGTGGAAAGTAGAGAGTTACCTTCTCGCTCACAAACGCCGGAGACAGCGCAAACAAGGCCTGAACCAGCACAACCCGCCTCACCTCAAGCCTTACCGTCGCCGCCAGCTGAATCAACTTCCATGGATCTATCACCAGCGCCCCCGGCACCAAGTAATCCAGCAGTATTGGCATTATTGAGTGACGCTGAAAAATATCAGCAACAAGGCAATATGGCAGCAGCCCAGTCCCGTTTACAACGCGCACAACGCATTGCGCCGCGCGACCCAAAAGTTTATTACCAGTTAGCCCAAACACATTATGAATTGGAAGATTATCGACTCGCGGAGCAAGTGGCTTTAAAAGGCGTTTCCTATGCACAAGGTAATAATACCGAGCAGAAACGTTTTTGGTTATTGTTGGCCGATATCCGTAATAAAGCCGGGGATAGCGCTGGTGCAAAAGCCGCGCGCGAACAGGCTGCGCGATACTAGATTAATCGCGCAGGTCTAAAACATCCTGCATATCAAACAAACCTGTTTGCTGATCCATCAGCCATTTAGAGGCACGCATCGCACCATAAGCAAAGGTCATGCGGCTGGAGGCTTTATGAGTAATTTCCACCCGTTCACCTTCGGCAGCAAATAATACGGTGTGGTCACCAACAATATCGCCTGCTCTTACCGTCGCAAACCCAATGGTATTGCGATCGCGTTCGCCAGTGCGGCCTTCGCGGCCATAAATAGCACAATCTTTCAGATCGCGGCCCAAAGCTTCAGCAACTACTTCACCCATTCGTAAAGCGGTACCGGAAGGTGCATCTACTTTATGGCGGTGATGTGCTTCGATAATTTCAATGTCTACGCTATCGCCTAAAACACGAGCGGCCATATCGAGCAATTTCAGGGAAAGGTTGACGCCAACACTCATATTAGGGGCTAATAAGCTGGCGATCTGATCGGCGGTTTGTTGAATAGTTTGTTTCTGAGTTTCATCAAAACCCGTAGTACCGATCACCGGGCGACATTGATTTTTGGCACATAATGGCAACAATGCCATGGTGGCCTCAGGGATAGTGAAGTCGATAATCACATCAGATTGTTGAGTCGCCAGCTCCAGATCAGCTGACAACATAACACCCAGTTTACCGACTCCCGCCAATTCGCCAGCATCCACGCCGATCAAAGAAGACTCTGGCCGATCAATAGCAGCGGATAGTTGTAACCCTTCGGTTTCCGCGACAGCTTGAATCAGACAACGGCCCATGCGGCCAGCAGCACCGTTAATTGCAATATTAATGGCCATGACAAATATCCTTAATGGCGGTTTTTTAGAAAATAAAAAAGCTGGCTGGCAAAAATAGCCCAGTCAGCTTCCTGTTGGCAAATATGTTATTCAAAAAAACGTTTTACAGCATCCAGCCAGGATTCATGTTTTGGACTATGGGTGGCACCAGAACCTTCCATGGTCTCAGCAAATTCCTGCAATAACTCTTTTTGTTTTTTCGATAACTTCACCGGTGTTTCAATAATGACCCGGCACATCAAATCGCCGACCTCACCTGTTCGTACAGATTTGACACCTTTGCCACGCAGTTTGAATTGCTGTCCTGTCTGCGTGCCTTCGGGGACTTTCAACACGGCTTTGCCTTGTAAAGTCGGTACTTCAAGTTCACCGCCCAGGCAGGCGGTCGTGAAACTTATTGGCACATCGGCAAACAAATTATTGCCATCACGGGTAAATACATCATGACGTTTCACCGCCACTTCAACATATAAATCGCCGGCAGGTGCGCCACGTGAACCCGCTTCACCCTCACCAGCCAGTCGAATACGGTCGCCAGTATTGACGCCGGCAGGGACTTTAACGGAAAGCGTTTTGTGTTCCTGCACGACACCTTGACCATGGCAATCATGGCAAGGATCCTGAATCATCTTACCGGTACCATGGCAATGTGGACAGGCTTGCTGAACGGTAAAAAAGCCTTGTTGAATACGAACCTGACCATGGCCACCACAGGTTGTACAAGTAACAGGTTGGGTGCCGGGCTTGGCTCCAGAGCCATCACAGGTCTTACATTCGACATTCACCGGAATACGAATTTTCGCTGTGGTGCCGGCAACGGCTTCTTCCAGCGTCAGATCCAGGCGATAACGTAAATCGGCACCACGGAAGCTTTGACCTCCAGCGCCACCAGCGCCAAAAATGTCATTAAACACATCGCCAAAAATATCGCTGAAACCACCCGAACTTCTGAAACCACCGCCACCACCAGCGCTGTTATCTACTCCGGCATGGCCGAATTGATCATATGCAGCACGTTTTCGGGAATCAGAGAGAATTTCGTAAGCTTCTTTAGCTTCTTTAAACTTGGCTTCTGCGGTTGCATCATCCGGATTACGATCAGGATGATATTTCATCGCCATACGACGATAGGCTTTTTTAATTTCAGCTTCAGTCGCAGTGCGCGATACACCAAGTAGGTCGTAATAGTCTTGTTTGGCCATGTTTTATTTTTCTTGTATCTCTTAAACAAGACAGGCGTAAGCTCAATGCCTACGCCTGTATTTAGTTAATTGTGTGAAAGATTATGAGTTTTTCTTGTCGTCATCGACTTCTTCAAACTCAGCATCAACCACATCATCGTTTTGCGCTGAAGCACCTTCTGATGCAGTATTGTCACCAGCTTCTGCATTTTCTGCATAAGCACGCTCAGCTAATTTACCAGCCGCTTCTGACAATGCCGCAGTTTTAGCTTCGATGTCAGCCTTATCTTCGCCTTTCAGAGCTTGTTGCAACTCTTCAATGGCAGATTCGATTTTGGCTTTTTCATCCGCTTCAACTTTATCACCTAAGTCTGTCAGTGATTTGTTGGTGGCGTGAATCAAACCATCCGCTTGGTTGCGGGCTGTGACCAACTCATGGAATTTACGATCTTCTTCAGCATGTGCTTCAGCATCTTTAACCATTTGTTCCACTTCTTCGTCAGACAGACCGCTTGAAGCTTTAATCACAATTGACTGCTCTTTACCAGTCGCTTTGTCTTTGGCTGATACGTTCAGAATACCGTTGGCATCAATGTCAAAGGTAACTTCGATTTGTGGCGTACCGCGTGGAGCTGGCGGAATATCTGCCAAATCAAAACGTCCCAGTGATTTATTGGCTGAGGCAATTTCACGCTCACCTTGCAAAACATGGATCGTTACAGCAGGTTGATTATCGTCTGCTGTTGAGAACACCTGATTCGCTTTAGTTGGGATAGTGGTGTTTTTCTCAACCAGTTTGGTCATCACACCGCCCATGGTTTCGATACCCAGACTTAATGGGGTAACGTCCAGCAACAATACGTCTTTTACATCACCAGCTAATACCGCCGCCTGAATTGCTGCGCCGACCGCCACTGCTTCATCAGGGTTCACGTCACGACGTGGCTCTTTGCCGAACATTTCTTTAACCGCTTCTTGCACTTTAGGCATGCGGGTTTGACCACCAACCAAAATAACATCATTGATGTCACTGATTTTCAGACCGGCATCTTTAAGCGCCATTTTGCATGGTTCCATGCTGCGGGTAATCAAATCATCAACCAATGATTCCAGCTTGGCACGGGTCAAACGGATTTCCAAATGTTTTGGACCAGAAGCGTCAGCCGTGATGTACGGCAGATTGATGTCTGTTTGTGAGCTTGAAGACAGCTCGATTTTTGCTTTTTCAGCAGCATCTTTCAGACGTTGTAACGCCAATGCATCTTTGCTCAAATCAACACTTTGGTCTTTTTTGAATTCAGCGACCAGGAAATCAATGATGCGTTGGTCAAAGTCTTCACCACCGAGGAATGTGTCACCGTTGGTAGCCAGTACTTCAAACTGATGCTCGCCTTCAATGTCGGCAATTTCAATGATTGATACGTCAAATGTACCACCACCCAAATCGTAAACCACGACGGTTGAATCACCACGTTTTTTGTCCATGCCGTAAGCCAGAGCCGCAGCAGTCGGTTCGTTGATAATACGTTTAACTTCCAGACCGGCAATCTTACCCGCGTCTTTAGTCGCTTGACGTTGTGAGTCATTAAAGTAAGCAGGAACAGTAACAACCGCTTGAGTGACTTCTTCACCCAGGAATTCTTCAGCGGTTTTTTTCATTTTCATCAAAACACGTGCTGAAATTTCAGGTGGCGCCATTTTTTTACCATTGGCTTCAACCCAGGCATCACCGTTATCTGCTTCAACGATTTTATACGGCACCATATCGATATCGCGCTGTACAACATCATCTTTGAATTTACGACCGATTAAGCGTTTGATCGCATACAGTGTATTTTTAGGATTGGTCACTGCCTGACGTTTGGCAGACTGACCAACCATTACTTCGTTGTCTTTGTTGAATGCAACAATTGACGGGGTTGTGCGATCGCCTTCACTGTTTTCGATGACACGGGCTTTGCCGTCTTCCATCACCGCCACACATGAATTGGTCGTACCCAAATCAATACCAATAATTCTACCCATAATTTTTTACTCCATCGTACTTAGTTCGTCTGGCTTTTCCAGCCATGGTTGTGGTCTCTCAATAGGAAATTTTGATTTCAAGCCCTTAAATTTCGTCCGGTTATTGAGAGACCACAACCATGGCTGGACGCAATAGGCGTCCGTTAAAGCGATAACCTTTCTGCATGACTTTCAATACCTGATTGGCTTCAACACCTTCGGCCGGCTGCATTGCCATGGC
>JAMDEF010000152.1:0-366 GCA_023488305.1 Gammaproteobacteria bacterium
GTTCTCGGACATGGAAAAGTTGAGCAGGTAGGTACACCTGATGAGGTGTATAACCATCCGCAAACACCGTTTGTTTATGGTTTTTTAGGATCGGTAAACCTGTTTCATGGCCGGGTAGACGATGGACATCTGCATGTCGGTGATGATGTGCTGCATGACCAAGGTGAAAATTACGGCCCCGGTTCAGAAGTTTACGCTTTCGCACGACCGCATGAATTGGATATAGTCGTCGATAAACAACAAGTCAGTGGATTATCTGCCAAGGTTAATCGAACATCACGCTCCGCATCATAGGCCATAGCGGCTACGATACCGACTCCGAGCCCTAACTCAACATAAGATTTAATCACATCCGCATCGAGCGCT
>JAMDEF010000152.1:376-30203 GCA_023488305.1 Gammaproteobacteria bacterium
ACAATCTGGCCCCGGTTCAGAAGTTTACGCTTTCGCACGACCGCATGAATTGGATATAGTCGTCGATAAACAACAAGTCAGTGGATTATCTGCCAAGGTGAATCGAGTTTTGTCGTTTGGGCTTAATTCACGGGTAGAGTTGGATGGTATCAATAGTGCTCACGGTCAGCATTTTGAGGTGGAATTAAGTCCACAACGGGTGCATGAATTATCATTAACACAAGGCCAGATTGTTAAGTTAGTGCCTTCGAAATTAAAGCTGTTTCAACGAGATAGCGTACATAAGGATCACCACGCTTGAACTTTCAACAATTAAGAATTATCCGTGAAACGGTTCGACGCAATTTCAACCTGACAGAGGTGGCCAATCATTTGTTCACCTCACAGTCAGGGGTGTCGAAACACATAAAAGATCTTGAAGATGAGCTTGGAGTTGAATTGTATGTCCGTAAAGGCAAACGCTTGACCGGACTGACTGAACCGGGCAAAGAGATGTTGCAGATTGTGGAACGTATGTTACTTGATGCCAACAATATCAAACGCCTGGCCGAGCATTACAGTCAGCAGGACACCGGTAAATTAACCATTGCGACTACGCACACTCAGGCCAGATATGTGTTGCCAGAAGTGATTACCCAATTTAAACAGCGTTATCCAAAGGTACATTTAAAACTGCATCAAGGCAGCCCGGATGAGATTGTGAAAATGATGATAGAAGGCGAGGCGGATATTGGCATTGCCACCGAAGCCTTAGGCAATATTCCTGAGCTGGTCAGCTTTGCTTATTATCATTGGCAGCATGCATTGGTGGTGCCAAATGGTCACTACCTGACCCAGTTGGACACACTCACGCTGACCGATATCGCTGAGTTTCCAATCGTTACCTATCATGAGGGCTTCACTGGTCGGGCAACTATTGATAGAGCATTTCTCAATGAAAATATCGACGCCGATATTGTCATGTCAGCGCTCGATGCGGATGTGATTAAATCTTATGTTGAGTTAGGGCTCGGAGTCGGTATCGTAGCCGCTATGGCCTATGATGCGGAGCGTGATGTTCGATTAACCTTGTTGGATACCACGCATTTGTTTGATGAAAATATTACTAAAATTGCCGTCAGAAAAGGCCATTATATGCGCCAGTTTGCTTATGACTTTATCCAATTGTGTGCTCCGGATCTGCATGAAGAAGATGTTATTGCGGCGATTACTCAATAAAACACACGATGGCCCGTTAATCGGGCCATTGCTGAGGTACTTTTTGAATCTGTGAAATGTCATACCCCTGCTCAGCGAGCAGTTGCAGCATTTTCAAGTAATCCTGTTCGGGAATCTGGGGTGTTCTTGCCATTATCCATACGTAATCACGTTTTTCCCGGCCGACAATGGTCTGTGTGTAATCTTCATTTAAATAGACGATTCGATTAGACGATTCGATAGTCAGCTTTGATAGGCCAGATAAATTGCATGCCCCACACAGCGTTTGATTCTGTGTCGGTTATAAAACCCTTTGGATGATATTGTTTTTGCTCGCCATCGAAACTGCCTTTGTTAAAGGTAAAGGTGGTGGCAATAGTACCGTCATCATTCAGCTCATAGGTTTCAACGGCGTTGTGAGCACCTTTTTCAATAAAGGTCGGAATATTAGCAATCACATACCAGTCGCCCATAAAGCGATTGATATCAACATAATTTTCCGTGCGAATCGGCTGTGACATTGACTGACATCCTGCTAATAGCGTGATAAACAGCAACAGAGATAATTTACGACCAGACATCGACATCCCTCCTGAAAGAAATGTCGATGATGTTGGGTTAGCTGTGAACCGGATGTGAAGGCATGTTTAAGCGAGCTTGCAAATGATGAAATCAGGCTTTTGCTTTGATAAGCTGTTTCAGCTCTTCAATCTGCACCGATAAATCTTCAATGGTCATATCGTATTTATGGGCTTCTTCACGCTCTTCGGCGCGTTCCTGTTCCATCACATTGACCACAATACCGATAAGCATATTGAGAAAGGCAAAGGTATTAAGGAAGATAAAGATCAGATAGAAGATCCAACTAAAAGGGTAGACCTCCATCGTTTCGTACATGACATCGGTCCAATCCTCAAATGTCATTACCCGGAAGAGTGTCAGCATTGATACCGCAATATCACCCCATAAAAAATCATTTACTTCAGCAAACAGGGTGGTGCCGATAGCGGCAAAAATATAGACGATGATAAACATCATCAAGGCGACGTAACCAAGCTGTGGTAAAGCTTTGAGTAACGAATTCAATAGATGGCGTAATTCCGGAATCACCGATACCATCCGTAGTACGCGGAAGATACGAATCAACCGGGCAACATATGCCAGTTCACTGTCATTGACGGGTATTAAACTGACCGCGACGATAATGGTATCGAACACATTCCAGCCACTTTTAAAGAAATCCCGTTTATTAGGTTCGGCTAGGAATCTAACACTGATTTCCATCACAAAAAACAGCGTAATCGCGTAATCCAGCCAATCAACCAACCGTAAAATCTGCAGCGGGATTTCATAGGTTTTAATGCCAGTGACCATGGCCGAAAACAAAATCACACTGACCACGACGATTTCGAATAAACGGTTCGCGCGCAGGCGTTCTAGCTTGTTTTGAAAAGAGAGAGGAGAGGGAGTTGAAGTTTGCATAAAAAAGCGACCATAGGTTTTATACCAAGGCCGCGATCATAGTCAGAATTTACAGCAGGTCAATGACGTTTACATTTACTACGAAGAATTGGTTGAGTCGTGATCAGTAAGATTATTGATAAGCGTAAGGATAACCTTGCGGTTTGCCTCATTCAATCCACGGAATAAATCCAGCAAATGTTGCTCAGATTCAGTGATGCCAAGTGGTAGAGTACGGTATGCGTCAGGTCTTATTTTTGCTGCAACAGTTTGACGTTGGTATTTCTCATAATGGTGAGCAAGGCGCATGACGATTTCCATATTCAGACTCATACCATGCAGCAAACTAAAATCGCGCAAACGTGTTTTTAAATCGTCAGGAATTCTTAGGCCAAACGCTTCTGAGTTGGTGTCAGTAGGATGCTTTTTTATGAATTCCCGAACAGCCGTTTTTCCGAAGCGATGGGTCAGGCTGTTTTGTAATAAAAACAAGGCCTCACTGGTCGTGCTCCGGTTGTGTTGTTTTGCTTCGAAACGCAGCCAAGACATCAGCTCAGCAGGTAGTCGAAGGCCAAAAGGTCCTTTTCTTTCGCTCATCTATTTAAGAGTGTAAACAGTTGTTATTGACATAGTTAGTTACCATCTGTAGTTTCATTACCACTGGTATCTATACCGGGGTAATTGGTTAGGCTTAGTGTGACTCAGTACTCGTGAACCCTTTGTGAAAAGGGGCGGTACAACTGACGGAACGTATTGCTAAAGATCAACGTTAAGGACAAGGCACGTAGTGTGAGAAACACATTATTAGAAAATGCTTTCAAGTTCGCACACGAAGGTATTGTCATCACGGATGAACACCATAAAATTGTTGATATCAATGATGCGATACAACAAATTACCGGGTATTCACGTTCTGATCTTATCGGCAGCGATCCCCAAATACTTAGTGCTGAAAGTCAAAATAAAATTTTAAATCAGACCGTATGGCAATCTTTGCAACGTAACGGTTTCTGGCATGGCGAAGTTTCAAACAAACGCAAGGATGGCTCGCACTATGTGGCCCGCTTAAGTGTGAAACGGGTTAATGCGCTTGGGAAGGTGTTTTACCTTGGTCATCTCAGCGATATCACTGCTGACAGGAAATATCGTGCCATTCTTTCAGACCTTGTTCTGAACCGTAATTCTCATCAGATTCTTAATAAAAACCGGCTGGAAAATGAATTTCGACGTATGAGCATGATTGCCGATAATCAGAATGAAAAGCTGGTTGTGGCATTTATGGATTTGGATGAATTCAAAACCATTAATGATATTCATGGTAAGGCTGCTGCAGATAATCTGTTAGATCAGGTTCCGGAACGTGTCAGAAGTGTGTTGTCGGAAACTGACAGTATTGTGCGTTATGGTGGTGATGAGTTTGTTTTAATTATTGGTGGCATGAAAAATCATGCTGCAGCCACCGAAATTATTCAGAAAGTACTGGCAACAATCGCACATCCATTTGTTTTTAACGATGTACCAATGATGGTGACTGCTTCGGTCGGTTATACCTTGTATCCAGAAGACAATGGCAGTCTCGATACATTAATCCGGCATGCCGATCAAAGTATGTATAAAGCTAAACTGGACGGCAAATCGACAGTATTTGCTTACGATCCAGGCGAGGAAGTGCAGATTACTGAACGCAATCAGCAATTGCGTGAAATTGCCACCGCCATTAATGAAAACCAGTTTGTGTTGTTTTTCCAACCTAAAGTCACCCTAAGTACCGGCAATATTTTCGGTTTTGAAGCATTAATTCGCTGGCAACATCCACAAAAAGGGCTGCTGATGCCCGATAAATTTATTGATCAGGTTTATGACACCGAACTGGAAGTCAGTCTGGGGCAATGGGTTATTTGTCGGGCTTTAAAACAACTTGCTGAATGGCAGCAGGCAGGTCATAACTATCAGTTGAGCATTAATCTCACTGCCTACCATTTATCGACCAGTGATTTCATTGATTGGCTGCAACAGCAGATTAAACGTTACCCTGATTTGGATACCCGTCGCTTTCAGATAGAAATTCTGGAAAGTAATCGCTTAAGTGATCTGAGCCTTATCAGTAATGTAGTTGAATTCTGTAAATCAGAATTTGGCATCACTACCGCATTGGATGATTTTGGTACTGGGTATTCATCACTAATCCATATTCGGGTTTTACCGGTAGATGTGGTGAAAGTTGATCAAAGTTTTGTGTGTCGTATGCTAACAGAACCGGAAGACTGCAAAATAGTAGAGGGCGTGATTGCCCTGGCACAATCATTTAATATTCAGGTGATTGCCGAAGGTGTTGAATCCATTGCTCACGGTGAAGTGTTATTAGCAATGGGCTGTAATCAGGCCCAAGGTTATGCCTTGGCTAAACCATTACCGGGTGAACAACTTAAGACCTTTTTAGCGAACTATAAACCTTTCACTCAATGGTGTGCCCAATCTGACTTATTAAAGAATCATAAACAAGCGCGATTGAGTTTATTTTATTTTTATTTGAAGCATTGGATGCATCAACTGCAGGAAAGCCTGTTCGCTGAACCTGAGATTAAAACTGAGTGGCCAATTACTCATATATCAGATTCACATTGTGGAATCTGGTTGGAAAAAGCCAGTTATCATCATTATTTTGATAATGAGACCATCGCCAAAATTACTCAATACCACCATTACATATTCCAATCTGGAAATGATTTACTCGCTAGCTACTTGGCTGGAGACGTTCATGCCAGCCGGGCAGGCTATCAGGCTCAAGTAAATACCTTCGAATCGGTGCTCGCGGAATTGCATTCCTTAATCAAACGCCTAACAGACTAAACGGACTTTCTAATAACTTCTTGACATCACTACCGAAGGTTGAAATGATATGATATATCATTATTTAACAGGTTCAGTGATGAAAGATAATTTGGCGGTCGCGTGTTCCGGAGCTTGCATGGTTCATTGTTTGCTTACACCCATAGTCATCGGATTTAGTGCCGCCGGGTTATTAGGAGAATGGTTAAGCTCAGAATGGGTACACAAATTGATGTTGGTACCCGTGGTTTTGCTGGCGTTATTAAGTTTACCCAGCTCTTACAGGCAACATAAAAATCATTGGCCATTGTTATTGGGAATCCTTGGTATATCAACCATGGTGTCAGCGTTAGTCGGACCCGAATCATTGGAAACCTGGATAACCATTAGCGGCGGCATGTTGCTGATTACAGCGCATCTATGGAATCGCAATTTAGCGCTGCAGTTGTTGCCAACCCAACGAGGACAAGTTAATGGATGAAGAGGCTTTATTAGCCGCTCCCAAAGCGGAATATATGAATGCTGAACAACTGGCATTTTTTGATCAACGCTTACAACAACTACGCACCGAAACCTTGGATGAAATCACCGCCATCAAAAACCAAATGTTAGGCAATAGTCAGGTCAGTGATGTGCTGGATAGGGCGCAACAGGAAGAAGAATCACAAATTGCTCTGCGAATTGCAGATCGAAAACGCCAGTTGATTCCGAAAATTGATGCAGCTCGCCAACGGATTCGAAGTGGTGAGTATGGTTATTGTTTGCAAACCGGAGAGCCAATCGGCATCGCCCGATTACTGATAAGACCAACGGCTGAATATTGCACGGATGTCAAAACGATAAATGAACAAAAAGAAGGCGTTTATGAACACAAATCTCGATAAACGTTTACAGGTAACCGTATTGTCCGGCTTTCTGGGGGCAGGTAAAACCACGGTACTCAATCATATTCTGAATAACCGCGAAGGACTTAAAGTCGCAGTTATCGTTAACGATATGAGTGAAATCAATATCGATGCTCAACAAATTCAGCAGGACGTGCAACTGAATCGTGCCGAAGAAAAGCTGGTGGAAATGAGCAATGGCTGTATCTGCTGCACGTTACGTGAAGATCTCTTGATTGAAGTGCGTCAGCTTGCTGCAGAAAAACGTTTTGATTACCTGGTAATTGAATCAACTGGTATTTCGGAGCCTCTTCCGATAGCGGAGACTTTTACTTTTGCTGATGAAGATGGCGAAAGTCTGTCCCAAATTGCCCGTCTGGACACCATGATTACAGTAGTGGATGCAGTGAACTTTCTGCGGGATTTTAATGAGGCCAAAAATCTGCAGGAGACGGGAGAAAGTTTAGGTGAAGAAGATCAGCGTAGCGTAGCCGATTTGCTGGTGGATCAAGTCGAGTTTTGTGATGTGATTTTAATCAGCAAAACCGATTTGATTACTGCAGAACAGTTAACCGAACTCACCGGAATTTTGAAAAGCCTTAACACCGAAGCTGAATTGATTGCGATAGAAAATGGTCAGGTACCTTTAGATAAAGTGTTGGGCACGCAGAGATTCAGTTTTGAAAAAGCTGAGCAAGCGGCCGGCTGGCTGAAAGAGATGCGTGGTGAACATATACCTGAAACAGAAGAGTACGGTATTAGTAGTTTTACTTACGTTGCCAGACGACCTTTTCATCCACAGAAATTCTTCGAGTTTCTGCACCAGGATTGGCCGTGTGGCAAGTTGATCAGATCTAAAGGCTACTTCTGGTTGGCCAGTCGTCCACAATTTGCCGGTCAGTGGAATCAAGCTGGCGGTATTGCTCGTTATGGTTTTGCCGGAATGTTCTGGAAAGCCATACCCGAAAATCGCTGGCCTCAGGATGCAGAAAGTTTGCAAACCATCAAAGAAAATTGGCAGGAACCCTTTGGTGATATGCGTCAGGAGTTAGTGTTTATCGGTCAGAATTTAAATCCACAAGCTGTGACTGCTCAACTTGATGGCTGTTTGCTAAACGATGATGAGTTACTGGCCGGCAAGCAGCTTTGGGAAACACTGCCGGATCCTTTCCCTGCATGGGATGCGGCTTGATATGAGTATCGCATTAGCCAGTCAATCTGTAGCTGAGGAGCATCTGCGACAGGATGTTTCACCATTAGTAATGACCGCAATTTACGAGCCGCATATCAACCTGGTGGTTTGGCAGCGACAATTGCAGACAGAATTGCAGAATTACATTGACGCATTAACTCAAGGTCTCAATGCGTTACAATTGCGCACAGTTATTGCTCCTGCCGAGGTTGGAGAGTGGTTATCCGGGTTATTACCTGAAGATCCACGACGTGGTTTGTTTGTTGATGACGTTAGACAATTGGCAGAAATGTATGCAGATTTGTTTGAGTTAACAACCGTTGGCTTGCGGCTGAGTCTGATACACGAGACCATGTGTCCCAGGTTTCATACTGACCATTTAATATGCCGAATGGTAACGACTTATCATGGTCAAGGCAGTGAGTGGTTGAAAGAAGAAGATGTGGATCGTTCAAAGCTTGGTGCCGGTGCAAAAGGACTACCGGACCATTTATCGGGAATATACCGGCATCAAAATGCCATTCAACAACTGCAACAGGGTGAAGTAGCATTGTTGAAAGGCGATGGTTGGATGGATAGTCAGGTGAGCGGCATTGTGCATCGTTCGCCACATATTCATAAAGCTGAGAAAAGATTATTGTTAACTTTGGATTTTGCTGAGTGATTGGGAGCGGTTGAAAATGCGAGTAGCAGCTTATTTATTTTCTGCTCTTTGTGGCTTTGGATTTATGTCCCTAACCTATGCCCATGAAGAGACTCATGATCATAAGCATCACGAACATCACGAACATGAAGGTCATCGTCACCATGGAGCACATGTTCATGGCATGGCAACCTTGGATTTGGTGATGGATGATCAGGAATTGATGTTGCATTTGCAATCACCGTTAATGAATTTCTTAGGCTTTGAACATGAGCCAGAAACCGAGCAGCAAAAGGCTATTTATCAAGATATGTTGCAACAGCTTGAGCGCAAGGATAGCTTACTGACAGTTGAAGGTACCACTTGCCAAGCCGAATCAATAGAAATCGAAGATCCTTTCGCCAATCAGGACGAGGCAGGACATGCAGATGTTGATGTCAGTTATTTTCTTCGTTGTGAACAACCCGATAAAATCACCGGATTAAAAATCAATTTGTTTGATTTGTACAACCGTTTGGAGACACTACAAGTGCAAATGGTATTGCCTACTGGACAGCAACAATTAGAACTTAACCCGCAACGCACCACTATCCGGATCAACTAATGGCGACATTTGATGTAGATAACGTATTGCAACAAGCTGAGCGCAGTTGTGTTGAGCATGGTGCGCGTTTAACCAGTAAACGCAAACATATACTTGAAGTGTTATTAAAAGCAGAAGCACCACGTTCAGCTTATGAAATCGCCGAGTTGTATCGTCAACAAACCGATGAAAATATTCCAGTCATGTCGGTGTATCGCATGCTGGATTTTCTGATGCAGAACAGTCTGGTGCACAAACTGGCCTCTAATAATAAATTTATTGCCTGTGCTCATATTGCCTGTTCACATTCACATCAGACCCCACAGTTTCTGATTTGTGATAAATGTCAGCAGGTGCGGGAAATTGGCGTGGATAAACAATTAATCCATGCTCTCGAAGAAAGTATTGAAAATAATCATTTCCAACTTAACAGCCCACAGCTTGAATTACATGGGGTTTGTGAAAGTTGCCAAAAGCAACATTAAATAAATATTTTCATACCTAAATAAACGTATTTTTGAACAAATTATGATGTGATATATCGTATTTAATGATGGCCGTTTTTTGCCGTAATTTGCCTAATCTCAGTCTCAGGAGAAATCATGCTGGAAGTGAACCAGTTAACTAAAACCTTCGGCAATCGAATAGCCGTTGATCATCTCAACTTCAAAATTGCTTCCGGTGAGGTTTTGTGTTTATTGGGTGCTAATGGGGCGGGGAAAACGACAACGTTGAACATGCTACTGGGCTTTACTGCACCAAGCAGTGGTAGCGCCACGCTGGATGGCGATGACCTCTATAAGCAGGCTTCCTTATGCCGACAGAAAATCATGTATGTGCCAGAAAACGTCAATCTTTATCCACGTTTTGATGCCATTGAAAACATTCACTATCTGGCTGTGCTGGCAAAAATGAAATTAACTGACCAGCAAATCCACGAGGCTTTAATCAGTGCCGGACTCAAACAGGCTGACTTTACCAAGCATCTCGCAGAATATTCCAAAGGTATGCGCCAGAAAGTAGCCATTGCGTTTGCTTTGTTAAAACATGCTCGTTTGATTTTGATGGATGAGCCGACATCTGGTCTGGATCCTGTCGCCACACAAGACTTTATACAGGTGGTTAATACCATCAAAGAACGTGGAGCAGCGGTGTTGATTGTTACACATGATTTGTTATGTGCCCATCAACTGGCCGACAGAATTGGAATTATGAAACAAGGTCACTTAACCGATTTGATGGCCACACAATCGTTAACACTAGATCAGCTTACGCAACGCTACTTCGATCAGTTTGCTGCTTAGACAGAACCTTAAGGACTTTACCGTGAAAAAAACACTTATCAGCAGCCTGATTCTGTCTGCTCTACCGTTATCTGTGGTTTTTGCCGAGACCGATAATGAACCCACTGCCCGTATAGATCCTTTAGTAGTCTTGGGTACTCGCCCGGATTATGCTGATGAGAATCTGGCCGGTTCGCAGGATATTATCTCCCGTGAAGAGTTATCTATCAGTCATGTTAATAACACCATGGAGCTGTTTACTAAAATTCCGGGTGTTTATTTTTCCCGCTTCAACCAGGGCATTATCAACACCGATATTGGTATTCGTGGCTTTGCCGCAGAGGGGAGTTCGCCTCATGCCAAACTATTAATCGATGGCATTCCTTCCAATTTGCATAATGGTTACAGCGAGATGGATCAGCTGTTTCCGGGCAATATTGACACCATTCAGGTTTACAAAGGCAACAGCGACCCGCGTTATGGCACATTTAACGTAGCTGGTAATTACAGTATTGCCACCCGGTCAGATATTGCCCGTGAAGTTGAAGTTACTATGGGTAGTTATAACGCCCGCGAGATACAAGGCTATTGGGGAGAACAAACCGGTAACCTGCAGCACAGCTATTTTGCCGGATATCGTGAATCGGAAGGTTACCGGGATAATTACGATATAGATAAATACAGTATCGGTGGACGCTGGTTTTATGATTTATCTGACGATACATCACTCGGTTTTATTGCTCGAATTGCCGAGTATGATGCCGATGCGCCGGGTTATCTATCTCGCGAAGAAGCCCGTAAACATCCCACCCGATCAGCTGCCTATGCTCGGCAAGACGGCGGTAACAAGGAAACCCAATCCTATAGCCTGCATTTCGATACCGCATTACGTGATGATCTGACCTGGTCAGCCAAAGCCTATTACAACTATTACGAACGTGAGCGTTGGGTTAGGTTCAGTGAGGTTGGTTCATTGACCAATCGTTATGATGAGCAGGATCATTATGGTTTTATCTCAACCTTATCATGGGATATCAATGAGCAGTGGGCGTTAAACTGGGGGCTGGATATTGAACATCAGGATATTCTGGAACAACGTTTTGGCACGATTGGTAATATGCGGCAACGTGATACCAGTAATGTTTCGCGTAACTTTGATTATGATTTTATCAGCAAAGGTACTTACCTGCAGGTATCTCACGCGCCTAATGAGTTTATAGCCTGGAATGCTGCCATCCGTGCCGATCGTTTGGATGGAGATTTTAAGCAACGTAATAACGCCGGTGTTGTGAGTGAACGTGATATCTATGATTTTGGCACCATTGTGCAACCAAAATTTAACCTGTTTCTTTATCCAACTGATCAAATCACATTGTTTGCCAATGCCGGACGCAGTTTTCAACATCCTGTCAGCAGTAGTGCTTTTACAGATGGGAATCGTTCAGCCCGTGAGGTATCGGTCAATGATGGCTGGGAGCTGGGGGTGAAATGGGCACCTATTAATAGCCTTGAATTACGTGTTTCATATTGGGAGCAGAAAGCCAAAGACGAGTTTGTATTGGTCGATGGCCTCGCTCAAAATGTCGGTAAAACCATGCGTCATGGTGCAGATTTTGGCATGAGTTGGATGGCAACTGAAAAGCTCACTGTTTGGGGTAACTTCAGCACAGTAGATTCAGAGATTCAAAGTCCTGGTGCTGATCGCGGCAATGAATTACGTAGTATTCCATCCTACACCGCTTCAACCGGTGTGAGTTATTTGTTTACTCCGGCACTGACCGGACGATTGCATTACGATGCTCAAGGCTCGTCTTATATTAACGAAGCCAATAACGGTGGCAAGTTTGGTAAATATAACCTGGTTAATGCCAGCATGGATTATGCAACCAGCTGGGGCAATATCAATTTCCAGGTCAATAACCTGTTCAACGAATACTATGAGTATGTCTACGATAATGGTGCCGAAGGCGTGATTTACTCACCGGGTGATGGCATTAATGCCAGCGTTTCAGTGGCGTATAAGTTCTAATCATGATGAAAACCATTATTGAAATTGCTCGACATGAGCTGATCACACAATGGCGTAGTCAGACCTTGAAAATTCTATTGCCATTGTTATTGGTGTTAACGTCATTAATTGCGTTTTCCCATTGGCAACAGCAGCAGGATTTTATTGAGGCGCAAACCATTTGGCAGCAGCAGAATGATGCCAAATGGGAAGCCCAGCCAGATCGACATCCCCATCGTGCTGCACATTACGGCACCATGGTATTTCGTATCATCTCACCGCTTAGCTTTATTGATAGCGGCGTGAATCCGTTTGTCGGTAATGCCTTGTTTTTGGAAGCGCATCGGCAAAACAGCAGTAGCTTTAAACAATATGTCAGTAGTACAGCGTATATGGGGCTTGGCTATTTGTCAGGGGCGACCATTATTCTGGTTATCTGGCCTTTGGTGTTGATCGCTTTAGCGTTTAATAGTGTGAGCGGTGAACGCGGACAAGGCACATTACGACAGTTGGTCTCCCAAGGCATCAGTGTAAAACAACTGTTATTTGGCAAAACACTGGCTTACCTTGCGATATCGCTGATTTTTCTGTTAGTGATTTTCGCCATTGCTATTGGATTTATGCTGTTATCGCATGTGCATGGCAGCGATGTATTACGTATGGGGCTAATGTTTGTTTTGTATTTGTTCTACTGTCTTTTATGGACCGTCACAGTGGTATTGTTCTCTAACTGGTGCCGCACTAATCAGCAAAGCCTTTCAGCATTGTTACTGTTCTGGTTATTGACGGTTATTGTGATGCCTAAAATGGCTAACACTGTGGCAGAGATGCAATATCCGATGCCGGATCGTGCGGTATTTGATATTCAAACTGCACAGGAAATTGCCAAAGTGGGAGATTCGCATAATCCTGACGATCCACATTTCACCGAGTTTCGTGAAAAAGTGTTAGCAGAATATGGCGTCTCGAGTGTTGAAGATCTTCCGGTAAACTGGCGCGGTGTAGTGATGCAGGAAGGCGAGCGCATTACCAGCGAAGTCTTTACCCAACAATATGAAAAACTGATGCAAATCGCTGAACAGCAAAATCAACTGGTCGGTCATGTAGCGTGGTTTTCACCCTATTTATTAGCCAACAAGTTATCGTCTATTTTCGCGGCGACCAATGCAGGTAGTTTTTTGCATTATGAAAACGCTGCGGAGCAATTTCGCTTTAATTTCATCAAGCAGCTGAATCAGATGCATGCAGAACAAATCGACCATGCCCATGACCGTGAACAAAAGGTCTCGAATGAGCATTTGGCAAATCTGCAGCAATTTGATTATCAATCTCCTACCTTGCAGGACGAACTGAATCTGATTTACCTACCTTTATTAATATTGCTGGGGTGGTTAATCGTCGGTGTGTTGTTACTTTCCCGTAGTCGGAACGAGGTTGATTAGGTGAGATTTATTCAATTTGAATTACGCTTGTTATGGCAGAACAAGCTCTTTAAATGGCTGATGGCAGCTTATCTTCTAGCAGCTTTATTAGCCATTATCTGGGGCCAAATAGGACTGCAACGTGAATATCAACAGCGGGCTATCAGCGAAGCAAATTACCAAGCCGAATTGGCAGACTATAAGAAGGATGCTCCGTTAGCGCCATACGACTCAGGATATCTGAGTTATTACCAGTTTCATCCTGTCTGGCAAAAACCTTCTGCCTGGTCGGCATTGATACATGGAGAACGAAGCGAAGCGGCCACCCACACACGGGTTCGTTTATTAGGTTTGCAAAGCCAACTGAGCAACACGGCGACTGGCAATATTGCTGCTATGCCCATTGGTAAGCTGGACTTAAGTTTTATCTGGATTTACCTGATGCCGTTATTAATTGCTGCCTTAAGTTTAAATCTGCTTGCAGAAGAGAAGGCCAGCGGACGCTGGTCGTTATTGGCCTCCCAGGTGGCTAATAGCGGACTGTTATTAACTAAAAAAATGCTCATTGCAGCAGGCTTGCTGGCAGTCGTTAATATAGTGATATTACTGGCAGCGGTTGTACTGACGGATATCAGCTTAGATGGCTTATGGTGGCAGATTGCAGCGGTATTATTAGTCTACCAACTCTGCTGGTTTTTGATTACCGGCTGGATTATCAGTCTGCAACGTACTGCTATCTTTAACAGTTTGTTATTTATCAGCCTGTGGATTGTGTTTGCTTTTGTATTACCAGGTTTGGCTTATCTGTATCAAACACAACAACAGCAACCCGCGGAACATGTCTCAATGCTATTTGATCAGCGTGAATATATGCATGGCAGCTGGGATAAAGATAAACAAACGGATTTTGATGCCTATCTGCAAGATTATCCACAGTGGCAGACTACCGAGCCGATATTGCAACAACCATTTGACTGGCGTTGGTATTATGCGATGCAGCATATGAGCGATGTGATTGTGGCGGGGGCTGTAGCGCAGTTTCGTGAGAGTCGCGTTAATTCACACCAAATTGGTAATCAAGTTGCCTGGTTATCGCCATTGATGCGTTTGCAATACAGCATGAATCGTTTCGCCGATACCGATATGTTGGCAAGTCAGGCATTTCTGGATCAGATTGGTGATTATCACCAGCAATTGCGCGAATATTTCTTTAACTTCTATTTTTTCGACAAGCCGTTTACCGAGACTGATTTCGCTAATATTCCTGTATTTGAATATCAGCCCGTAATGCAAAGCCATACGTTAAAAAGCTTAATTAATTTGGTGTTGCTAGGCTTGTTTTTTGTTGGATTAATTATGCTGCAAACTCGCCGAAATCGTGGCTGAACAAACTTTTAAGCTGTTTCAAAAATCGATACCGACCAATGTGATTACTGGTTTTCTCGGTGTCGGTAAAACCACGGCCATTCAGCATCTTTTAAATACTAAACCAGCAAAAGAACGCTGGGCAGTTTTGATTAATGAGTTTGGCAAAGTGGGAATAGATAGTCAGCTACTGCAAACCGATGAGCACTCTGTAGGTGAGGTCACCATTCGCGAAGTACCCGGAGGCTGTATGTGCTGTGCTGCAGGTTTGCCGATGAAGGTGGCACTCAATCAGCTGATTGGTAAAGCTAAACCCGACAGATTATTGATTGAACCCAGTGGGTTGGGGCATCCGGAAGAAGTGATCGCCGTGCTGTCAGGAGACTTTTATCAATCGATCATTGATTTACGCGCCACGCTGACATTGGTTGATGCACGTCATATGGCTGATACGAAATATCGCGAACATGAGACTTTTCAGCAGCAGTTACAGATCGCCGATCTTATAGTGGCGAACAAGGCTGATATGTATGGTCAGATTGAAATTGATGTTTTAACTGCTTACCTGAATGAAATGCATCTTCAGGAACTACCATTACAGGTTACTCAGGAGGCAAAAATTAATCCTGAATGGTTAAAACCAAAAGCAAAATTTAATCAGGCTGTCTGGCAGGAACAACCAGCGGTTTTTAATGTTGATAGCGAAGAACAGCATATCCCAGATTGTGGCTATCTGACGGCGGCACAAAAGTTGAGTGGCTGGTATAGCTATGGTTGGCGGTTCAAATCAACATTCTGTTTTGATTACCAACCGCTGATGAAGTGGCTGGAGCAATTTACACAGGTGCGGCTTAAAGCTGTTTTTCGAACCAGCGAAGGCTTTGTTGCTATCAATCAAGCTGATAACAACTTGATGATTAAAAGACTGCCCGGTCAGGCTGCGGAAAGCCGTATTGAGTTCATCACCGATAAGCCGCTTGACGCAAAAATAATGGAAAATCAATTACTCCAAATATGTGGGATAAATCATGCTAACCCGTCTTAAAAACGCTCGAGTATATGACCCAGTACAAAAACTCAATGGGGAACTCATGGATCTGTGGATCCGTGATGATCGAATCGTTGACCCGAAAAACATCAGTGATAAAGATTCGGCTATTACCTATGATTTAAATGGGGCCATTACCATGGCGGGCGGTGTGGATATCCACAGCCATATTGCAGGGGGTAACGTAAATACCGCACGTTTATTATTGCCCGATCAACATCGAAATCATCTGCAAAGACAGGAAAACCTGCCGTTTTATAATGCCCGCTGGTCGAGCTTTGAAACCGGCTATCGCTACACTGAAATGGGTTACAGCATGGTGGTGGAACCGGCGATGTTGCCGGTCAATGCGCCGCAGGTACATCGTGAAATGGCGGATATTCCCATCATCGATACGGCTGCGCTGGCGATTCTGGGTAGCGATGATTTGCTGGTATCTATGTTGCGAAGTGGTGCCTCACAAGATCAGATTAATGACTATGTCAGCTGGACGATTAACAGCACTCAGGCACTGGGCTTGAAAGTCATTAATGCCGGTGGCTCGCAGGCGTTTAAAGCAGGAGTTGAACAGTTTGGTCTGGATGATGAAGTACCGGATTATGGCATCAGCTCACGGCGCTTATTAACTTCATTGCAGACCGCCGTGCATCAATTGGGTATTCCGCACCCGGTACATGTGCATTGTAATAATCTTGGTGTTCCCGGCAATGTACAAACCGCTATTGATACGATGGAAGCCGCTCAAGGTTTGCCGATGCATCTGGCACATGTGCAGTTTTATGGTTATGGCGCAGAGGGTACTCGGGGTTTTTCTTCAGCCGCGGCTCAGCTAATGGAAGCGTTTAATCGTCATCCCAATATCACCATGGATGTTGGGCAGGTTTTATTTGGCCAGACCGTGACAATGTCTGGGGATATCATCGCTCAATTCTCCCGTCGTGGTGATGCTAGTCCGCATAAATGGGTAATGTGGCATGCCGAAAACGAAGGTAGTGGCGGCATCGTGCCTTACCAGTATAAAAAGGCCAGTTTTGTAAATGGTCTGCAGTGGGCGATTGGTCTTGAGATATTCCTGTTATCCGGCGATCCCTGGCGTTTGTTTTTTACCACCGATCATCCAAACGGTGCCCCGTTTACTCGTTATCCGGATCTGCTGCATTTATTGATGGACTATGACTTTCGCATGGCCTGTCTGGCTGAGTTGGATCCGGAGATCATGGAGTTAACCCTGCTCAAAGATCTGAAACAGGAATTCAGCTTATACGATATTGCCATTATGACGCGGGCGGCCCCGGCAAAATTACTGGGATTGAATGACCGTGGGCATTTGCAACCTGGCGCTTTGGCCGATATAGCAGTTTATCGCGAGCAGGATGATAAAGCGGCGATGTTCAGAAAGGCGCAATGGGTCTTCAAAAACGGTCAGCTGATTATTGAACGCGGAGAGTTTGTGAAGCGTCAGTTTGGTCAGACCATGACCGTTAAACCACATTTTGATCGACAAATTGAAACCACAGTTAAAAACTACTTTGATCGTTTTTATTCGATGAATTTATCTAACTATGGGGTGCAACAGGATTTGTTATTTGATCAGCCTGAGCGTTTTTCTGCGATTAACTTATAAAGCACTATTCCTTATACAACTCGATGTTATCGGCTTTCATCGAATAGGCTGAAACTGCCACTTCATTTTCGGTGATAGTCGTGGTCAGTGTGCCCTCGACCCAATAAGGGTCATAAAGGTTCTGTTGAGCGACGCCATCTTTGGAGGTGACATAAATAATTTGATTGGGCGGTGGCGGAGGATAATGGATACAGGCACCAAAAAAAGGCACCAGAAAGAACTCGGTCACCAGTTGCTGTTCGTTCATTTCGACAGGGACCATAAAGCCGGGCAAGCGAATCTGCCGTTGATCATATTCAGGTTTGACCTTGGCTGAAGTTAATGCCTGCTGGTAGCGATCATCTGCAGAATTTTCCAGTGCGCCGAGTAATTGGCTGCTGATTTGATCTTCAAAAGAGCCGTCTTCTATTTCACTGAGGTATTCGGGTGGATTCATCAGCGCTTCCAGATCGTCTTCGGGCATCAGGTCGATCCAATCAATAGCTTCATATTTATCGTTAGCAAATAAAGGATAAGTGAATACCAATCCTGTTATTAATGAGAGAAAAAGCCAGAACTTTGCAGGTTTCAATGCGGTCATGGTGTATCCGAGGGGTTAAATGTCGAGCCAAAATGTTATGTTATAACAATTAACAAGCCTACCAAAATTATCACTCATTCAATTCGGTAATCGTATGACCAATCGTCCCGCTATCCAAATCGAAAATTGTCAATTTCGTTATCATCCAGACTCAGACAAGGCTTTATTGCAAATAGCTCACTGGCAGGTTGAAAAAGGTGAAACAGTGTTTGTATATGGGCCATCTGGTTCTGGAAAATCCACCTTGTTAAATCTACTGGCAGGCATCCTGTTGCCTCAACAGGGAACCATCAAACTGGATGAGATAACACTTAACCAACTCAGTAATCGCAAACGTGATGCTTTTCGGGCACGACATATTGGCATGGTGTTTCAGCGGTTTAATCTGATTCCTTATTTAACCGTGGCCGATAATATCAAGCTGGCCAGCCACTTTTCCAGTCACGATAAACCGTATTTGCAGCAGCGCAGTCTGGAACTGATGAACGACTTACAACTGGATATTGAATTGCTTGAACGACCTGCATCTCAATTGAGCGTCGGTCAACAGCAACGCGTGGCGATTGTCCGCGCTATGATTAATCAACCTGAATTATTGATTGTTGATGAACCTACTTCGGCGCTGGATAGCGATGCCCGCGATAGTTTTGTAGATTTATTACTGAAACAGGTCAAAGTGGCTGGAGCGACAATCATTTTTGTCAGTCACGATCGTAGTCTTGCACAGCATTTTTCCAGACAGCTGGATATCCAGTCATTTATGGTCACGGGAGAAAAACATGCTGTTTAAACTGGCCTGGAAAAGTTTATTGGCAAGACGAGTCAGCGTGCTATTGACTGTACTGATGATGACCGTAAGCATTTTTGTGTTGCTGAGTGTGGAAACCATTCGTTATCAGGCCAAAGACAGTTTTACTAAGACGGTTTCAGGTGTGGATTTGATTGTCGGCGCACGCACAGGCCAGGTGAATCTACTGCTCTATTCAGTCTTTCATATCGGGGTGCCAACCAATAATGTTTCCTGGCAAAGTTATCAGGAATTTGCGACCAATCCATCTGTAGCCTGGAGTATTCCAATTTCACTCGGAGACTCACATCGAGGTTATCGGGTGGTGGGTACCAGCACAGACTTTTTTGAGTTTTTCCGCTTTGGTAATAAACAAGCTCTTACCTTTCAACATGGCAAAGCATTTGATGAACATTTTGATGCGGTGATAGGTTCGGAAATTGCAAAGCAATTAGGCTATCAAGTTGACGATGCCATTGTGCTGGCTCATGGGATTGCCAGTACCAGCTTTAGTAACCATGATGATCACCCATTTAAAATTACTGGTATTTTGGCTCCGACTGGAACGCCGGTCGATCAGTCTGTGTATGTGAGTTTAGAAGGCATTGAAGCGATTCATTTCAATTGGCAGGGCGGGGTGCGAATGCCGGGAACGGCTACACCTGAGGCAGCCGATTTACAGCCAAAAACGATCACGGCATTTATGTTGGGACTTAATTCGCGGATACAAACCTTTAATTTACAACGCCAAATTAATGAGTACCGACAGGAGCCGTTACAGGCAATTTTGCCAGGTGCGACATTGATGTCGTTATGGACAATGCTCAGCAGTGTTGAGCAGCTATTATTGTTGATTGCCTCACTGGTGTTACTGGGCGCTTTAATTGGCATGGCAAATATGCTGCTGGTCTCGATGCGCGAGCGCCGCCATGAATTATCCGTGCTACGTGCATTGGGTTATCGACCAGGATTTTTGTTTGCTTTGCTGCAGCTTGAAGCTATGTTGATTAGTCTTGCAGCCGCTTTTACGGCATTTATCAGCTTGCAGTTAAGTATGTATGTACTGAAAGACTGGTTGTTGCAGGAGTATGGGATTTTGCTGACGCGATTATCAATTATCAATGAATTTCTGTTTATGTTGCCGATAGTGCTTATCGCGAGTTTTCTTGTGGCGCTTATTCCGGCAATTAGTGCCTATCGACAAGGTCTGCATCAGCAATTGAACCTGTAACTCAAATGCGTTTGAGTTTTGGCAGATGCTGTTTTAGATGGGATTTAATATCTTCGATGTCGGCTGAAAATACCAACGCATAGATCTCACGCTGCATGGTATCGGTGATAAATGGGTAAATTTCATAACCTTCGGCGTAGAGTTCAGCCCTGGCACGACAGACTTTGCGAATGCCTTCGCTAAAAGCCAGATTTTCTACGGCGGGTAAATCCGATTCCCCCATCGTCCACTGCTGTTCTTTCCAGTTATCAAAACACCATTGGCTTAACTGTAGAACAGGATCCGTTTTATCTTTTTCAACTTTATCCGCTTGCTCGCTACAGCCTAACAAGCAGAACAGGCTGAGCATCAGAAAATGTTGTCGCATCGCTTAAGCCCCGCTGCAATTGTAATTGAAACCATATTGCCTGTTTTTATCATCAAACACCAACCTTTGATGCCCAGGAAAAATGATTGATAACAAGCAATGACAAAATGAATTTATCGCGTCATTATCAGCAGATAGTCATCATAAACGAGGCTGGTGATGGATAAGTTTTCAACGGTTGGGGTGATTTTACTGCTGATTCTGGCGATTGTCGGTGGTTATATGACTGGCCTGTTTGCCGCTGGTTTATATGAATTGGGAAAACGTCGTTTAGGCAAGCTGCTCACGGTGATGCTCAATCTGGTGTTTTATATCGTTCCTGCCTGGGCGTTGATTAGTATTGTCAAAGAAGACGGGTTGCTATTTTTTTATGTGTTATTGCTGGTGTTCTATTTTCTCGGAATACATGACTCAAAACAGACATCGGTAGGTGAGAACAAACCGGATAAAAATTATGAACCCTATGACTAATGTTTAATATTTTGATTATGCACTTCTGACGGGAGTTAACTATTGAAAACGAACTATCATCGCAGTCAGCTTATTTCTGTTGTAATTCTGCTGGCTTGTGTTGTTTTGGCATTGCTCCCTTTTGAATCAAATGTCGGAAATCAATTGAGCCAAATGCTCAAAGTAACACTCACTGTCTATGCCATTGCCAGAGGGCTGAACGCAGTGATTTCGGTGGCACAGGGCACTGAACTCTCAATCGAACCGATGGGGGTGGGGTTAACTTTAACGCCTGGGCAGATATTAGATCCATTGAACGATTTGATTGAACAATTTTCTACCGTGTTATTGATGGCTTCTGCATCACTGGGTATCCAGAAGATCCTGTTATCAATGGGGGATATCGCCATATTCCGCTGGGTATTAGCTGGTTTTGCGGCTGTCGTCATTGTGTTGATTCTTTGGCAAAAGCTGCCAGAACGTTGGTCTTCAAGATTGTTCAACTTGGTGTTGGTTGTTACATTATTGCGCTTAGCTATACCGTTGACGATCCTGGCATCAAATCAAGTACAGGTTTGGTTGGAACATGAAAGACAGGATGCGATTGCTGTTTTGCAAACCACTCAACAAGAAGTAGCTGTGCTGCAGCCAGATCCCGAAGAACCTTCACGCACATGGTATCAAGGCTTTAAAGATAATTTGGATGTAAAAGCCAGATTACAGGATATTCAACAAAAAGCAGAACAAGGTATCAATGCTGCCATTTATTTATTAGCTGAATTTGTATTAATCATGCTGATTTTGCCTATTGGATTTCTGTTTTTTGCCTGGCGATTAATAAATAGAATCACTAAATATTAGCTGGGATTATTTTAAAAATCCCAGTTTTGTGGCCAGCGTTAATTGCCTATCAAGACAACGTTTTGTTTGATTAAACAACGGGCTGTTATCTGTGAGCCAGCAGCAGAATGTAAGCAAGTAAATGCTGGTCAAAACCGTTTCATCAAAGGCTCGGCGTGGCAACGTAGTGTTTTGATTTGACGCTTCACGCAGCCATTGCACTGTTCGGCTGATTCGCAACAAAGCGGGGATCTGGAAATGTAGGTGGCCGGGTTCCAATTTGTTTAAAATCATTTGACGAGTCACTTTTTGATTAATCGCCAGTGAGTCGAGCCAGGTCATTAGCAAATTTTGGAATTTCTGTTGATTGCTAAGTGTGGGGAAAATGGACGATTGTGTCGCTGAGAGCATCTGTCTATCTGCACGCTCAAACCAGGCATCGCTGATTTGTTCCTTTTCTGCGAAATATTCATAAATATCAGCAAGGGAAATATCCAATTCGGTAGCTATATCATGCAGACGCAATGATTCCCAGGACGACTTGGCAGCCAGATTAACGGCACTATCAATAATGGCGTTATATAAATCAGTTTGTTGCGTCATGATTTAACTCCATCTTGCGGCTAACCCAAGCATAACCTGATTTATCCAGCAGACACAAAAAAGCCCCGACTAGTCGGGGCTTTTTGAGGTTTCGCTTTTCTGCAGATTAACGATTGCAGATGTACATTGTTACTTCAAAGCCGAAACGCATATCTGAGTATTCTGGTTTAGTCCACATGTCTATTTCTCCAAATTTGTTAAGCAATAAATTTTTGCTACGATTCAAATCATACGCTGGCAAAAATATTAAACCCTCAGCATTCGGCTTGACGCCCCTCAGGATTTTCCTGAATTGATAAACATTTTTTCGCCAGCGTTGACGATTTTAATTTCACGTTGCGGGTAAGGTATTTCGATATTATGTTGTTTCAAAGCATCCCAAATCATTAATAACAAATCTGCACCCACACGATTTGGCCCGTCATCGATACCTTCCATCCAGAACTCAATCAGGATATCGACACCAGACTCTCCGAAACCGGCAATCTCAGCATCTGGACGCTCTTCAATCGGCACATTGTCACCACTGATAACCCTTGGATGACTGGCAACGACTTCACGAAGTAAATCAAACAAGAAATGTAAATCGGTTTTGTAAGAAACCTGGAATTCAATGTCGTAGCGTTGTTTAAAGTTTTTATGCGTCCAATTAGTAAAACTGGTGGTGATAAATTGTTCATTTGGCACCATGATATCTTTACCATCATAGGTCTCCAATGTAGTAGAACGCATATTCAGCTCACGAATTACGCCTTTGCGTCCATCTTCCATTTCAATGTAGTCACCTACACTCAATGAGCGTTCTAGCAGCAAAATAATACCCGAGATAAAATTGGAGGCGATGGACTGTAATCCAAAACCTAAACCGACACCTAATGCACCACCGAATACTGCTAGAGCTGTCAGATTAATGCCCATGATCTGCAATAACAGAATGAACACAATGAAAAACAGAGCGATTTGAAATAGTTTGGCAAACACCTCACGGGTGCCCACATCTAGATCTTCCTGACTGCGAATGATTTGCTGTCCGGCATTGCTGGAAATACGTCCTAACCAGAACAGAATCGTACCGAATATTAATACTCGAATAATGCCGTAGGCTGAGATATTAATATTACCCACTTCGAACGACATGGATTCCAAATAGGCAATCACCGCATCCAGCCAACCAAACAGCTGCAAAATGGCAATTGGCAAAATAACCCATAGAGCTAGTTTTTTGAATAATATTTTATGGATGAGGCGGTCAATTAATTTATAGAGCATGAATATTACGGCCCAGCTCAAACAAATCTGAATCAACCAACTTTGATCGATCCACATTTGACTGATATCTTCCGCGATGGAAAATGCCAGGATAAGCATTAGCGGCAAAATCAAATCACGACTTCGATAAATGCGATTACGCATTTTGAGTAATGGACCGGTCGCGGGGATTTGCCTTAATAAGGGAGAGCGGTTTTTCAGAAAACTGGCAAAGGAATAGGCTAACAACCCAGATAAAACAATCAATCCAACTTGTGAATAAAATTTCGGACTACTTGCCCAGTCCATGGCAATGCTCAATGCTTGAAAGAAAAGGGTTTCAATTTGCTGGATATCCATTCTTATACCGTAGGGTGCGTTTAAAGAGTGCCAATGTAAGCGAGCATCGAACCATGATCAAGACAGTTAACGTGTGACATTTAATTTCATCGGTTGATTTTGAAAAAGGCAAAATGTCTTTAAGAAAAAAATTAAAGATATCTCTGTGGAAATTATTGATGTAACAGCCGTTAACCGTGGAAGTTTTAAGGCAAATTGAGAAGATTTTTTTAGAGGTAAAAGAACAAACATTATTTGTCCAAGGATTTTCTGAGTTCAAACCGAGCAGTATCGGCGCAATATCCGAAACAGCTTTGGTAGTAGCAGAACCGTTCAATAAGCTTATAAAATTAGTAATCTATCGTGCTAGTGATTAATAACCGCCAGATACAAAAAAGCCCCGGATACCGGGGCTTTTCGTTTCACCCGAAGGTGAAAATCAAACTGTTATCGTAGCAATTATGCAGGAACGATGTTTTCAGCTTGTGGACCTTTTTGACCTTGAGTAACATCAAATGTTACACGTTGGCCTTCAGTCAATGTTTTGAAACCGTCACCTTGGATTTGACGGAAATGTGCGAAAACGTCAGGGCCGTTTTCTTGTTCGATAAAACCAAAGCCTTTAGCTTCGTTAAACCATTTAACTGTTCCAGTTGAAGACATAAATCATCCTATTTTTTGTAAATCTAAAAATGCCCAAATTGGGCGGGTATGCTGTAAGTGGAGCGGGTATTTTGAAAACAGGACGAGTACTCTTTGGATCTAACATTAAAGCGGAAACATCGAACTTGAAAACAAATATCTGTCGTACTTGCAAGCACAATCGACTATATAGAGATTATTTACAAAGGTCAAAGCTTATTTTGGTAATAATCACAATATTAATCTCCATAGTGTAAAAATTTGGCTTATTTAAGCAGAACCAAGCATTTCATTGAGTGACTTAGACTAGTTTGTCGCTGGTAATGGAGGCGTTTTTTGACGTCTTTCACGGAACCACCTTAATGAGGGTTTTTCGACGTAATAGTGCATTAATGTTGCCAGGATAAACGAAACCACAAGGGCAATTGAAACGCCCAGCAAACCAGATAATCCAAAGGCATAGCTGTGATCTATGATGCCGTAACCAATATTCTGATGTACCAGATAAAGAGAATAAGACAAGCTGCCCAACCATAGCGTGACTTTGTTAACGATGAAGTTTAAATAGCCACTTATTGCTAATACAAACACGCCGTAACAGCTCAAAACAAAGATGTTGAAAGGTGCCGGATAGGCGATAAGTGCATGACTCATTGATAAGGCCAAGAAGAAAACTTCTATGGCAGCCAGACTGCCGGTCTTATGCCAGCGATATAACAAAATCCCGCTAATAAATAATGGTGCGTAGCTAGTAAACAATAACTCAGTTGCAATAAATAACATCGTCAGCGATAAACTTTCTGCATTAATAACACCCACATAACTCAGGATTATCCAGCCAAATAACACCATGCGTAATTGTTGCCAGCTTTTTAATGTGTAAAACAGAAGTGCCATCCAGGCATAAAAGGTCACCTCAATCACCAAACTCCAATAAGCACCATCAACATGTGCATGGTCTAGGTAACTATGTAACAGCGTAAAGTTCAGCAATGCCGAACTTAACGGCACGGCACGGTCATCTGGTCCGAGGGCATGCACAAACAAAAAGGTAAGAATGATGCCAACCCATAAGGCCGGTAATAAACGAAAGGCACGAGCTAGACCAAACTTGGCTGCATTTTCAGTACGTTCCAACGTCATGAAAATAACAAAACCGCTGAGCATAAAGAATAGATGTACGCCATAGCGGCCAAATTCGAGAAAATCAGGTGGGGTAAAGGCGTGACCGTATAGTTCGTTGTAATAAGGAAGGTAATGAAAAAGGACTACGCCTAAAGCTGCTATGCCGCGTAATGCATCAAGTGCTTGTAGCCGGTTTTTGGCCGGTGCCATACTTCGCTCCTGCTGTAAAAATATACATGAGTATAACGTCCGAGTCTTAACTCAGTCTTAACCTAGGCTATATGAACAGGAATCAATGTTATTTGAGAACGGTAAGATTTGATAAAAATTAGGGTTTATTGATCTTTCTTAGCCTCGGGCTGCAATGGCTCTGAAAGATAAATAGACCCTAGGCTACGACGCAGTTTTTACCTTGGTGTTTGGCAATGTAAAGATTGCGATCTGCCCGGCTGAGCAGGGCAAAAATCCCATCGTCCTGTTCACTATATTCGGTCAGTCCAATACTGACAGTGAAGCTAACATTTTCACCACTAACGAGTGGCAGGGTTAAATTTTCAACGCATTCACGCATACGTTCAGCTAAAGTCAATGCCGAAGCCAGTTCGGTTTCAGGGAGGATCATGGCAAATTCTTCACCTCCAATGCGTCCGAAAATATCGTATGAGCGTTTGGAGGTCATGATGCATTCGCTGAATAACTTAATAGCTTCATCACCCGTGTTATGACCATGCAAATCATTTATCCGTTTGAAGTCATCGATATCAAACATCAACAGACACAGAGTTCGGTTGTATCGTGATGTACGTTGAAGCTCGGTTTCTGCCTGAGCAATAAATGCTCGGCGATTCCACAGTCCGGTTAGGTCATCCGTATTTGCCAAATATTCCAGTGTTTTTGCCACTTCTTCCAGCTCGAAATTCTTTTCCATAATATCCAGATTGGCTTCAAAGATATTGCGTAATTGCACCATCATTTTGATTTGTAGTTCACTGTAATAATGGGTTTTACTATCCAGCACACATAAGGTGCCAAATGGATCGCCGTTTGGCCAAATAACTGGGACGCCAAGATAGTTGACCATGCCTAAGTTATGGTCATATTTATCTTTCCATTGTGGATTTTCATTTGCATTGGCAACAAACAGCGTTTGTTGCTGGCGAATGACAAATTCGCAATAGGTTTCTGAGCCTGTAAGAGTAAATTTTTGATTAATTTGATAAGGATTTTCTATCGCACGGTTTTTAACCATCACCGCAAGTTCATCACATTCATTCAGATGCGTCAGTAATACGACAGGCACTTCCATAAATTCAGCAAATAGATCAATCAAATCCTGCCATTGCTGAAAATAATCATCACTGACTATCGGATGGGACATATCCGCTCTGTTTTTCAAGGAATTGATCCTTATTGTGAAACTAATGTGGAGCATACAATAAATTTAAAACGAGTCCTTAACCTATTTAAGGTGTCTTAACTCGAAATGACGGATTACTGGGCAAAAAAATCACTCTGATGCCAATAATGTATCGAATAAGTATTTTACTTTATCTAACCTTGTTATTGAGCGCTTGCGATCCATTGACTAAACCAGACACATTAATGGATGAATATGTGAAGCGTTTAGCGAATGTACTTGATGTTGAGCCCAATTACTCTGAATTGGTTGCTATCGAAAGAATCCCAAGAGCTCGTGAGCGAACATTATCCCTCACTGAATCAGATATAAACATGCTCGACTTTTTAAAGCTTTATGGCTGTGAATTACAGTTTGTGGTGGGTGAAAAAAATGCAATCCTTGGCCGTGTTATGCAGCCATTAAACAGCTTGCGTTATGAATTACGTTTTATCGAGGCTGCCCGAACCTGTTTACCCGAAATCGACAATGATTCATTAAGACAAAAAGTGGTTAATGCTATCGAAATAAAACAGCAAAATTTACCAAAAGTTATCTGGAATGCGACGTGGGGAACAGATGAAATAGCTCAACTTCTGAGCTTGTCAAATGGGCTTTATCAGCCGGAACACAGCCAACACGAAATTTCACAATATAGTAATGATGTTCATTATCTGAATGAAATCATTGAGAAAATACAATCAGGTGATTATTCTGTGGATCTGGCTTATGTCGGAAATATTCAGCAAAGCTGGCAATATGGAAGCAGGGCGGGCCAGTTACAGAATAGTGCAAGGTTGTTAATTACTCGTCTTGATGATGCTACAAAAATCATTCAGCACCGAGTTTACCAGCAGCCGTTGTGCCCACAAGGTAAAGCGAATAATCAGGCAAAAACTTTAGAATCGATGTTTTTTAATGTTTATATCGCAAAAGTTCAGCCTTATATGGCCAATGTTAACCGTGCAGCATTGCAGCTATTTGAACCGCTATCTGAGTTGGCTCAACTTCAGCAGCAAGTTATGCCGGAATCCTTTCAGACCTATTATTCTCAAAGTCTAAACCCAACGAATGAGACGAGTCTTTGGGGGCTCTATCAACAGCGGGTCAGAGAACATACCGAAGCGTGGCAAGATTTGCTCGAACAATGTGGTTTACGGCCCGCTGCATAATCAACAACTAGACTTTAAAGCGACCCATCATTTGTTTCATGGTATCTGAGAAGCGTCTAATTTCCTGAGCCAACTCTTCACCGGTTTCAGCAACTTCACTGGCCGATTCGGTCTGTTGATTTAAACCGTGCAGATTTTTACTGATCTCTTCCGCAACACAGGTCTGCTCTTCGGTTGCTTGAGCCGTTTGAGTCGCCATATCATTAACACGATTTGAAGATTGTTGAATTTCGTTAAATACCGCATCAGCTTCAACAAAGGTATTAGCTGTTTCATCGGCATTTACCTTGCCTTCAGAAATCGCTTTGGAGGAAGAGCTGACTGATAACTGCAATTTTTGAATGATCTTATCTATGTCATTAGTACTTTGTTGAGTTCGGGTAGCCAAAGTTCTGACTTCATCAGCTACCACCGCAAAGCCGCGTCCATGTTCACCGGCGCGGGCAGCTTCGATAGCGGCATTTAAAGCCAGCAAATTGGTTTGTTCAGCAACGCCACGAATAACTTCCAGTACTGAAACGATGTTATTGGAATTGGCTTCCAGTTCTTGAGAAGAATTTAATACCAAATCCATATTGCGGATCAGTGCAGATATTTTTTCGTTAGAGCTTCTGACAACCGCCATACCACGGTCTGCCAAACCTGCAGTTTTGTCTGCTTCGGAAGCAGAGTTAGTCGCTACCTGAGCCATCTCTTTATTAGCTAATGTCATTTCATGAACCGCACTAACAATCGACTCGGTAGATAAATTCAAATTTTGATTTATGCTTTTGGTGTGCACAGAGGCGTCTGACAAACTGGCCGTGAGGTTACCCAGGCTGCCAACTTGCGCGAGAATGTTTTTAATCAAATCCTGCAAATTGGTGACAAACACGTTGAAGGCAACGGCCAGGTTACCAAATTCGTCCTTAGATGAAACATCAATTCTGGCTGTTAAGTCACCATCACCTGAGGCAATTTCATTTATCCGTTTAACAAGATAATTAATATCATCAGTGAGTTTTTTAGGGATGAGATAACTGAACGCAATGGCAATTAACAGTACGATACCAACAGCAATAAAGGTAATTGTCATCTTAGTCCGGATATCGGCGGCTAATTGTTGTTCAATCACCTCAAATCCAGTGATAACTGCTTCACCTGATTTATCCAGAATATCCCGTAACTCAGCGAATTCCTGATCTTCTATTTGTTCAAGACTACTCAGTGATTGATTCCTATTAAAAGCGTCAACTAGCGCTTTAGAAGAAGTCACCCATTCTTGGTAAGCCTTATCAAACAAAGCTGGATTACCAGAGATCTCTGGATAGTCTTTCAAATATTCTCGATACTCGGCGTAACGCTCAGCAACTTGCTGAATATTTTCCTGAAGATCAGCTTCTTGCTTTGTGCGGTCTGGGCGTTCGGAAATAATATTGAGTTGTGCGAGTTTTGCTTGATAAAGATCACGATCTGCATTGAGAATCACCTCACTGGCCGGCATGAATCAAAATTTGAATTTATCTACCG
>JAMDEF010000152.1:30213-30520 GCA_023488305.1 Gammaproteobacteria bacterium
TGAGCCTTATCTGTAACGACATCATCCACCAAAACATTGAGATGACAATGATAATGGTCAACCCCATGACCAATACAGGTAAAGAGCTTTTCGTGCGAATACTGTGGATATTCATTGTAATATCATCCCAATGCCGTAAGGACTTACATTTAAGTCACTTTCGTTAATAACTGAATCTTATGTATCGTTGTACAGCATGGTTGTCGACTAAATATAAAAAATCTTTAACCAAAATATCAACTGTAGATAAAAACACAGACAAATAAACGTTTTTCGGCATCTATATGCAAGACGGGATTTTTGAAAA
>JAMDEF010000154.1 GCA_023488305.1 Gammaproteobacteria bacterium
TGTAGCGTAGTAAGAATCTGCCTGACTGAATTTCTGCCCATTTCAAGCTCTGCTCATTTAATACTGCTACCCATTATTGCCGGCTGGGAAGATCAGGGACTGGCTTTTGACGTCGCGGTGCATGTTGGTACATTGGCGGCGGTCATTTTTTACTTTCGCGCCACTATCAGACAACTTATTGCAGATTGGTTTCGCTCACTGCAACAAAGACAATCCGTAGGTGAAAGTAAATTAGCCTGGGCCGTAATTCTTGGCACCATTCCGGTTGGCCTTGCCGGATTGTTTTTAGGCGACTTTATAGAATTATTCCTACGCAGTCCGCTGGTCATAGCCGCCACTACTATTATATTCGGCCTGTTATTAGGCTTTGCAGACTGGCAAGGCAAACGTGATCGCACTGAACAACAAATGGGTTGGAAAGATATTCTCATTATCGGAGTAGTTCAGGCATTAGCATTAATTCCCGGTACTTCACGCTCAGGTGTTACTATGACCGCAGCATTGATGTTGGGTTTGACACGGGAAGCCGCCGCCAGATTCTCCTTTTTATTATCAATACCAGTAATTTTTCTTGCTGGCAGCTTGGAAACACTCAAGCTAATCGAAGCGGAGCAAGCTACGGATTGGTTTGCTTTAACTGCAGGTGCTATTTTTTCTGCAATTAGTGCATATATCTGTATCTTTTTGTTTCTGAAATTACTTGAACGGATAGGAATGTGGCCTTTTGTCATTTATCGCTTAGTACTGGGTGGCATCCTGCTGTTTATATTTAGTTAATTGCAGTTGACATAGTTTGCTCGAATCCGTAACATTCTCCCTCTTTATTTGACCGCATGCGTATATTTTCAGGAGCACCCCGCGGAATGAAAACCTTAAGTGCAAAACCAGCAGAAGTTCGTCGCGACTGGTTCGTTATTGATGCCGATGGCAAAACTCTGGGCCGTATGGCAACAGAAATCGCTCGCCGTCTGCGCGGCAAACACAAAGCTATTTATACCCCTCACGTTGATACCGGCGATTACATTGTTGTTGTGAACGCTGAAAAACTGCGTGTTTCCGGCAACAAAATGAAAGATAAAATTTACTACCACCACACTGGTCATATCGGTGGTATCAAATCTATCTCGCTGGAAAAACAACTGGACAAGGCACCTGAACGTGTTATCCAGACAGCAGTGAAAGGCATGTTGCCTAAAAATCCTCTGGGCCGTGCTATGTTCAGCAAACTGAAAGTTTATGCTGGTACTGAACATCCACACGCAGCTCAACAACCTAAAATGCTGGAAATTTAATCGGATATCGTCATGGCAGATTCTTACTACGCTACAGGCCGCCGCAAAAGCTCAACCGCTCGTGTATTCATGAAGCCAGGCAGCGGCAACATTACCATCAACACTCGCAGCCTTGAAGATTACTTCGGTCGTGAAACTTCTCGCATGGTTGTTCGTCAGCCACTTGAATTGGTTGAAATGCTTGATAAAGTCGACCTGAAAATTACCGTTCGTGGCGGTGGTAACAATGGTCAAGCTGGTGCGATTCGTCATGGTATCAGCCGCGCATTAGTTGAATACAACAGTGAACTGAAAACTGATTTACGTAGCGCTGGATTCATCACTCGTGATGCTCGTGCCGTTGAACGTAAGAAAATCGGTTTACATAAAGCACGTAAGAAACCACAATTCTCAAAACGTTAATACAATGTTTTCAGAACAAAAAAAACCACCTCCGGGTGGTTTTTTTTGTTTAAAACTTCACAAACTGCTTGAATCATGTTATCTAATGAACTGATTTTGCTAGGTTATAAAAGGATAATTTATATGAGAAAACAGGGCATTATTGGATTGTTTGGATTGCTGGCTTGCTTTACTGCTCAGGCGCAATCCCCAGAAATCGCTATTTCTGCAGGTAGTTTTGAAGTTTTTGAAGACAGCTCACTGGAATTAGGCATTGAGTATCGTTTTGCATCGCAGGAATCATTCTTCAACATTATTCCTGCCATAGGTGTCAGCGCAAATACCGATGGTGGCTATTGGGCTCATGCCGGAGGCCGATACGATATCAATCTCGGAGAGAGATGGATTTTAACTCCTCAGCTCGCCGTAGTAGGTTATGAGGATGGAGATGGCCAGGATTTAGGCAGTGGGTTTTTGTTTCGTTCAGGCATTGAGCTTGGTTACCGGGTGGCTCCAGGTTCCCGTCTGGCATTAACGCTCTATCATATGTCTAATGCCAATCTCGCCAAAAACAATCCAGGCTCAGAATCCTTGATCCTGAGCTACACTTTCTCACCGTTCAACCGTTGAGTTATTTGTAAAATAAGCCCTTGCCTTCAGGCTGTGTTTTAAATCGCCGATGCACCCAGAAGTATTGCGCCGGCGATTTTTTTATTTCTGCCTCGACCCAATCATTCACTCTCTGAGCATCGGCAAGTTCATCACCTGTTGGATAATTCTCCCAGGCAGGACCAATGTCGATGGAATAATTTCCACTCGGCAGATGCCTTGGTACATAAGGTACTATCGCTGCTCCACTCATTTTGGCTAATCGTGCAGTAGCCGGAATAGTCGCTGCATTAATACCAAAAAATTTCGCAAAAACACTGGTTCGACGCCCAAAATCCTGATCTGGCGCATACCAGACAACTTTATTCTTTTTTAAGGCCCGTAACATTCCACGCATATCATCCTGTAACACAATGCCTTCACTGTGATATTTACGTTGCTGCAACATAACAGCATTGAATAATGGGCTTTTTAATTCACGAAACATCACATAACACGGCTGTTTCATCATGATCAGCCGACCACCTAACTCCATGCTGGTGAAGTGCCCAGTCAGTAACAAGACCCCCTTACCTTTGGCTAATGCATTTTGAATATGTTCAAGACCATGATATTCGACGCGTTTTTCAAGACTTTTGTCACTTGCCCACCAACTCACAGCTGTTTCAATCGGCATCATGCCCATCGTTAACATATTTTCATTGAGTAATTTTTCACGCTCGCTAGGCGGCATTTGTGGAAAACATAATTCCAGATTACGTTTGGCAACTCGTTCACGGTCTTTCATAAATAACCGCATCAAACGTCCCAAGCTGTGGCCAGCAAATAGTTGCAATGTTTTAGGCAAGTAGACAGAAAGTCGCATGAGCAACAAGCCCAGCCAATTAGGCCAAAAACGAGGGTGGAGGAATTTTTTACTGAGAATTTTCATCGGTGCATTAACAATACAAAACAGCGTCTATGCTATCATCCCAACTCGATTTAAGCTTAAAAATTCCTTGTAGTGAGACCAATTTGAACGTTTTTTACTCAATTTTATTTTATCTGGCGATACCACTCATTGTGATGAGATTAGTCTGGCGAGGAGTTAAGGCTCCAGATTACTTCAAACGCTGGAATGAACGTTTCGGTTTTATTGCAACGCGTAACTCTAAACAAAAACTCATCTGGGTTCATGCGGTATCAGTGGGCGAAGTAGAAGCTTGCCGCCCTTTAATTCAAGGTTTACAACAACGCTATCCTACACACAAGATTCTTATCACCACCATGACACCGACCGGCAGTGCACGGGTGAAAATGCTATTTGCTGACAAGGTCCTACATGTGTATCTGCCATATGACTTACCTTTTGCCGTTAAACGTTTCTTAAAGGCAATGCAGCCGCAGTTTGGCATCATTATGGAAACAGAGCTTTGGCCTAATCTGATTCTGCAGTGCGCAAAACAATCCATACCACTGGTCATCGCAAATGCTCGTCTGTCAGCTCGCAGTGCACACGGTTATCAGAAAGTTAGTACGTTAGCCCGTCAAATGCTGCAAAGCCTGCCATTGATCGCTACCCAGACCCACAGTGATCGTGAACGATTTTTGCAACTGGGAGCAGATAAAGAAAAGGTACATGTCGTTGGCAATCTGAAATATGAAATCACCCTACCTGCCAGTGCTATTGAGCGAGCCGAAGCTATTCGTGCTTTATGGGGTAATCGGCCGGTATTTATCGCCGCCAGTACTCATGAAGGTGAAGAAGAACAGATTATTGATGCGGCCCGCAAGATTCGTGGTCAGTTTCGGGATCTGTTACTAATTATCGTACCCCGCCATCCTGAACGTTTTGATCGTGTAGCTGCTTTATGTCGACGCTCAGGGTTAAACACTCTGCGTAGAAGTGAAGGTAAGCCTTGTAATAGCCAAATTCAGGCCTTGGTTGTCGATTCTATGGGCGAACTGTCCATCTTTTATGGAACCGCTGATGTAGCATTTGTCGGGGGCAGCCTGATTGCTCACGGTGGACATAACCTATTAGAGCCTGCTGCGCTTTCCAGACCGGTCATTACCGGGCCGCATTATTTTAACTTTCTTGAAGTCACTAAACAGTTTATTGAGCATCATGCAGCTATTGAAGTAAAAAATGCTGAGCAACTAGCAGATACTGTGATTGACTTATTAACAGCGCCGCAACGCCGTGCTGAAATGGGCGATGCTGGACGGCAATTAATTGAACAAAGTAAGGGGGCAAGTCAGCGCCTGCTCAATCTCATTGATATTTATATCAGTCATGTTAAACGATGAATATTGGATGCGTCAGGCTTTGTTGCTGGCGCAGCAAGCTGAGCAGTTGGGAGAAGTACCCGTTGGCGCAATTATAGTTTTAGATGACCAGATTATTGGGTCTGGATGGAATCAACCCATCAGCCAACATGATCCGACAGCACATGCCGAAATTATTGCTTTGCGTGCAGCCTGTTTGCAGCAACAGAACTATCGACTGCCTAGAGCCACGATGTATATCACTTTAGAGCCTTGCGTCATGTGTGCCGGAGCAATTGTGCATGCGCGAATTGAGCGAGTGATATTTGCTGCAACTGAGCCTAAAACCGGCGCTGCCGGTAGTTGTTTTGATGTCTTCAATACTCCACAACTGAATCACCATGTTAAATGTGAAGGCGGACTGTTAGCTGACGAAAGTAGTGCAATACTTAAAAGTTTTTTCCGATCTAAGCGATAAACATCACAGTTACTGATGTTTACTATCAAGTTTGGGGAAATTAAGGTGTGCAAACCAATACTTATGTAGCATAATTTTGTGCCCTACTGACAGTAGTGATGTTTTGAAAAAGCTATTTTTTCTCATTCTCATGCTCTGCGTATTAAACGCTTGCAGCACTCCCAGTAATCAACTTGAACAGATTCTGGAACGCGGTGAACTGCGAGTCGTCAGCCGTTATGGTTTAACCAGTTATTACAGTAACTCTGGTCAGCTTGCAGGATTTGAATTCGATCTGGCACAAGCTTTTGCAGACTATCTGGGAGTTAAACTCAAAGTAACGGTTCCCAATACGCTCAGTAAAACTTTAGATATGATTGAAAATGGTCAGGCAGATATTGCTGCGGCTGGATTAACCATTACCCGAGCAAGGCAAAATCGGTTACGTTTTGGCCCTATTTATCATGAAGTGACTCAACAACTGGTTTACCGTCATGGCAGCCCTAAACCCCGTGATATTACTGAAATCAGCAGCGGTCAGTTGGAAATTCTTGCCAATAGCAGTCACGCGGAACAGCTCGCCTTATTGCAACAAGAAATTCCACTGCTCTCCTGGACAGAAAACCAATCTATCGACTCAAGTGGCCTATTACAGCTGGTTCAACTTGAATTAATTGATTACACCATTGTTGATTCTAATGAGATGGCGGCCAGTCATGGTCTATATCCAGAATTACGTGTCGCTTTTGATGTTTCGGATCCCCAACCTCTTGCCTGGGGAATGCGACGCAGTGAGGATATGAGTTTACAACTCGCAGTCACAGCTTTTTTTGAAGAAATTGAAAACACAGGCTATCTGGATCAATTGATTGAAACCTATTTCGGTCATATCCGTCGTTTTGACTATGTTGATTCCCGCGCCATTCATCGCCGAATCCAAACGCATCTACCTCAATACGAATCGATGTTTAAAGCGGCTGCATTAGCCTATGGTTATGATTGGCGATTACTGGCGGCTATGGCCTATCAAGAGTCCCACTGGAATCCGGAAGCCGTTTCCAGCACCGGTGTTCGGGGCTTAATGATGCTCACTCAGGCAACCGCCAATGAAATGGGGGTTACTGATCGGGAAGATCCTGAGCAAAGTATCTTTGCTGGTACGGCCTATTTGACTATTATGAAGAACCGTTTCCCTGAGCGTATTGTCGAACCGGACCGAACTTGGCTGGCTCTGGCAGCCTATAATATTGGCCTAGGTCATCTGGAAGATGCCAGGATCCTCACCGAAAAAAATGGCGGTAATCCGGATCGCTGGGCCGATGTTCGTGAAAATTTGCCGTTACTGGCAAAACAGCAGTGGTTTAGTCAGACTCGATATGGTTATGCCCGTGGTGGAGAACCTGTACGTTTTGTCGGTAATATCAGACGTTACTACGATATTATGCTTCACCATGATGAGGTCAACCGAAACTCGAGCAGACCACCAGCAGAGCCCAATCAGACCCTGCCAGCAGCTTTATAAATAAAAGGCAAAAAAAAGCCGGTTAGTTTAACTAACCGGCTTTTGTCATTCTAAAGCGCGTTATTTTTCTGCTTCAATTTTCTCAATCAAATGCTCAACCACATTTAACATTTCAGTCATGCTGCCGGCTTTAGGGGCATCGGTATGATATCGCCCATCAACGATGATTGAAGGTACGCCGCTGACACCTGCTGTTTGGCTGATCACCAGAGCTTTTTTCACATTGGTTTTAACGGTAAATGAATTCATAGTTTCCAGGAATTTGTCACGATCAATACCTTGCTCAGCCACAAAATCCAATAAACGCTCTTCTGTATCTAAACGACGTTTATCAATATGAATGGCATTAAATAAGGCTTTATGCAGTTTCTCGAAATCTCCTGTCACTTGCGACGCATAAAAAACTCTTGCCAGTTGCAGCCAGCTATCACGAAAAATAGCCGGTACCTGAGTAAATTTAACATTTTCAGGCAAGGTTTCTTTCCACTGCATAAAGCCTTA
>JAMDEF010000076.1:0-639 GCA_023488305.1 Gammaproteobacteria bacterium
TTGAAGAAGTGTTGTACCCGGCAATGGAAGATTACCAAATCGATATCATGATTGGTGAGACTATCCAGTGCGGCATGATTGGCATGGGTTACCGCACAGGCCAAAGCATCTGCTGCATCTTCCAGTGGTGCTTCTTTAAGCTGCAACATGACCGTCATCATATACTGGACTTGCTCTTTTTTGGCATGTCCATTTCCAACTACGGCTTTTTTTATTTGGGTTGCAGAATACTCATGGACCAGTAGCTGCTGGCTGACAGCTGCGCAGATAGCGGCACCACGTGCCTGGCCAAGTTTTAAAGCCGAATCGGCATTTTTATGCAGGAATACTTGTTCGATAGCCATGATATCGGGCTGATAACGCTGAATTATATCGGTCAGCCCTTCAAAGATCTGCTTTAAACGATTAGCAAAATCGCCATCGCCCACCAGCAGTCTGCCACTAATAACATGTTTGATTTGCTTACCATCTAGCTCAATGATGCCAAAGCCGGTTTTCCGAGAACCAGGATCCACACCAAGAATGCGCGCCATAATGTCGGCAATCAGCTACCTAGCTGCGCCATCACCTCGTCAGAGAAATCAGCATTCGAATAAACCTGTTGCACATCATCAAGCTCTTCAAACGCCTCAATCATTG
>JAMDEF010000076.1:649-6997 GCA_023488305.1 Gammaproteobacteria bacterium
TGGCTTTTTGAGCATCGTCCAGTTCCAGACTGACAGTAGTATCCGGGTGCATAGTGACTTCAGCAGATTGCGATTCTAATCCCGCAGCATCCAGCGCATCTTTGACAGCTGAATAGTCCTCCGGCGAAGTAAACACATCCACCGAACCATCTGCATTGGTCACAATATCTTCAGCTCCGGCTTCAAGAGCAACTTCCATGACATCATCTTCAGAGATGTCATTGCCGAAACTGATAATGCCTTTCTGATTAAACAGGTAGGCAACTGAACCATCGGTGCCCATATTGCCGCCGCGTTTGCTGAAAACATGACGTACTTCGGCAACGGTGCGGTTACGATTATCAGTCATGCAGTCAACCATAATGGCAATACCATTAGGGCCATAACCTTCATAACGAATTTCTTCATATGCCGCGCCTTCCAGCTCGCCTGCACCACGTTTTGTAGCACGCTCGATAACATCTTTAGTCATATTACTGCCCAAAGCTTTATCGATTGCGGCACGTAACCGCGGGTTAGTGGCAGGGTCACTGCCGCCCATTCTGGCAGCAACAGTAATTTCACGAATCAACCGGGTGAACAGTTTGCCGCGTTTGGCATCTTGCGCACCTTTTCTATGCTGAATATTCGCCCATTTACTATGACCTGCCATTTAGTACTAACCTCTTTGTTATTACGTTTGATACGAGTTTTGTGCGATTAAACCAGAGTATTCCAGTCGCGGTAATATTCGCTACGACCATACACCTGATCGAAATACATGCTTTGTAACTGTTCAGTTATCGGGCCACGTTTTCCTTCACCGATTGGGCGATTATCCAATTCACGAATCGGTGTAACTTCAGCTGCAGTACCAGTGAAGAATGCTTCATCACAGATATAAACTTCATCACGAGTGATACGCTTTTCAACTACTTTCAGCCCGATATCGTTAGCCAGGCGAATGACCGTGTCACGAGTAATCCCTTCCAGTGCTGAGGTCAGTTCAGGCGTGTAAAGAACGCCATCACGGACCATGAAGAAGTTCTCACCACTGCCTTCAGTAACAAATCCATTGGCATCCAATAGCAATGCTTCGTCATATCCATCATTTACTGCTTCTTGCAAAGCCATCATGGAATTCATGTAATTGCCGTTGGCCTTGGCTTTACACATGGTGATATTGACGTGGTGACGCGTAAATGAAGAGGTTTTGATGCGAATGCCGCGAGTCATGTTTTCTTCACCCAGATACGAGCCCCAACTCCAGGCTGCAACCATAACGTGAGTTTTCAAATTATCAGCACGAATCCCCATGCCTTCAGATCCATAAAAGCACATTGGACGAAGATAAGCTGAATCCAGTTTGTTTTCACGAACCACAGCGCGCTGAGCTTCGTTTAAAGTCGCTTTATCAAACGGCATTTTCATGCCAAGGATCTTGGCGCTACGGAATAAGCGATCAGTATGCTCTTGCATACGGAAAATAGCGGTTCCAGCATCCGTTTTATAAGCGCGGACGCCTTCAAAAACCCCCATACCGTAGTGCAAGGTATGCGTCAGCACATGGACTTTAGCTTCGCGCCAAGGCACAAATTCGCCATCCAACCAGATAACGCCATCACGATCTGCCATTGTTACTGCTGCCATAATTACCTACTTTAGATACTTAAAATTGATTTCAAACTGGTTGTTCGCTTAACCAGTGTTGCCAAATTGCGTTTACTTGTTGCTGAAAATCGGCCACTTTGGCCACCGGCACCACTGCCGGTTGTTCCTGCAGAACACAGTGATTTGCTTCGCTACGATAATATCGATAAGCATCGGCCAGCATAGTTCCTTGCTGCTGGGTGAGCTTACCGGTCGCCACCAGTGCATCCAAAATGCGGATATTATCGGTGTAAACCATCAAATCAGGCAAGCTTGATGACCAAGCTAATACTGCATATTGCACCATAAACTCAATATCAGTGATACCACCAATGCCCTGCTTAAGGTCAAATAGATTATCTACCGACTTATCCAGTTGCTGGCGCATTTTTTGCCGCATTTCGCTGACCTCTTTTGCCAGCTCAGCTGCAGACCGTGATTTTGACAAAACTTGTTGGCGAATATTACTGAACTGCTCTGCTAATTTTTGATCGCCAGCGACACAACGCGCTCTTACTAGAGCTTGATGTTCCCAAGTCCATGCTTCCTGCTGCTGATAATCGGCAAAACCTGATATCGGACTGACTAATAAACCTGAATTTCCTCTGGGGCGCAGACGCATATCCACTTCATATAAAACTCCACCCGATGTCACGGTATTTAAGATATGAATCATCCGTTGAGCCAGTCTGGTGTAAAACACCATGAGATCAACCGGCTTCTCACCATCGGTTGCGCCCTCTCGCGAATCATCAAACACAAAGACCAGATCTAAATCGGAGCCATACCCCAGCTCCAGTCCACCTAATTTGCCATAAGCAATCACACTAAACCCACATTGCGACATATCAGTTGCGTCGGCTGCCGGTGGTAAACCATGACGGCCGATTAAATATAACCATGCCAGTTGTAGGGCTCGCTCAAGTTGGATCTCGGCCAATTCGCTTAATTGATCGCCGACGCGCATTAAGGGCAGCACTTCCGTCACATCCGCCGCGGCAACGTGCAAAGTGGCAATCTGACGAAATTCGCGCAATAAGTTCATTTGTTGTTCAAGATCGTTTTCATCGGCAACCGATAAAAATTGATCCAATAACGCTTTTTGCTGTTCACGACCAGGCACTTCATAAAGTGAACGTGGATCCAACAACTCATCCAATAACACCGGATATCGGGCTAACTGATGACTAATCAACGGGCTTGCAGCACATAGCTTGACCAGCTGGGATAATGCCAACGTATTTTCAACCAATAGCGACATGTATGCTGATCGCCGCATGATGGATTCAAGTAGCGGCATCATCCGTTGCAAACAGGTATCCGGTTGTTCTGTTCCTGCTGCCGCTTGAACCAACAATGGCAACAATTTTTTTAATCGATCCCGCCCCGTTTGACTAAGATTTTTTACCACGCTTTGGTCTAATAGTTTTTCAATAGTTTGCTGTGATAATTGCGGATCGTGATAACCCCACTTTTCCAGATAACCGGTTATTTCTACCTCGCCAGCAGTCAATAAAGCTATGGCGTCTAAAGTGGTTTCATCACCGGCCTGTGGAGCGGTGAGCAATTGTTCAAAGTGCTCATGAACTTGTTGCCGATATTCGTTAAGTTTTTTGATAAAAACTGACCAGCTTTCGAACCCCATAGTATTTGCCAATCGTATCTGAGCTGCTTCATCTTTAGGCAAAACATGCGTTTGTTGATCTGCCCAAGCTTGAATTCGGTGCTCTGTACGCCTTAAAAATACATAGGCATTTTTTAATGCAGTTACCGCATAACCTGACAATAATTTTCGTTCGGCCAACTTATCGAGAATGGTCAGAATGGGTCGTTGTTGCAACGAGCGATCCCTTCCACCATAAATCAACTGAAATACCTGGCCGATAAACTCTATCTCACGTATTCCCCCGGCTCCCAATTTGATATTGTCTTCCATACCTTTGAGATGCAATTGACCAGCAATCATTGATTTCATTTCACGCAAAGAATCAAACATGCCGTAATCAAGATAGCGTCTATATATAAAAGGTCGCAGCAGCTCGCTAATGGCTTTTTTATCCTGTTCGCTACCGGTAACAGGTCTGGCCTTGATCATCGCGTAGCGCTCCCATTCTCGTCCCTGAGTCTGGTAGTAATCTTCTATTGCGTCGAAACTGGCAACCAAAGCACCACTATCGCCAAATGGGCGCAGACGCATATCGACACGAAACACAAAACCATCGACAGTAACGTTATCTAAGGCCTGTATCAGCTTGCGTCCCAGTCGGGTAAAAAATTCCTCGTTGGACAGGTTCTTTCTGGCACCTTGAGTTTCACCTTCGTCAGGATAAGTGAAAATCAAATCAATATCGGAAGACAGGTTGAGCTCCCCAGCGCCCATTTTGCCCATTCCCAATACAATCAACTGCTGGGCCACTCCCAGCTTGTTTGTTGGCGTACCTAGTAATTCTGTTTGCCATTGATAGAGTTTATTTAAAGCCTGTTCAACGCAACTGTCTGCCAAGGCCGTCAATTCACGCACTGTTTCAGCTAATTCAGCCCAACCGCTTAAATCCCGCCAAATAATTCGCACCATTTCACGTTGACGAAAATAACGTAGTTGCTGATGCAAGGTGGCTTCGTCTTTGATGTTGGCAAGTCGTTGTTGCAACCGTTGCTGATAATCATTTTGACTGTAGGCTTTCTCTAAATCGCCACTTTCAACCAGCTCAGTCATTCGTTGTGGTTGGCGTTCCCCCTGATTGAGCACATATTCACTGGCAGTCAATACTGTCATAGCAGAATCCAGTAGATTTTGCTTATTCTGCAAAATCAATTGCCAGTGTTCACTGAGTGGTGTCGGTGTCATGCTTGCCTCATTAACTCTTTCAAAATGCACAGTCATTGAAAATGTGTCTAAACTAACAGAACATATAGCTTATCGCGATGACTCAACCACGAAATTTTCACATTGGCTGGAGTATTGTTCCAGTCAGATAAACTTCCGTCTCGTCAAAGGAGACAATGATGGACAGCACAAAAAACAACGCACCACACCACAAACCGAAATGTGTTTCAGATCGAGTTGCTCTGGCAATCGTTAAATTTATGCGTTTTTTTGCTGATGTTTTTTTCTCTGGTCGTTACGGACATCGTGCCGTTGTCCTGGAAACAGTTGCTGCCGTGCCCGGCATGGTAGGCGGCGCATTGCAACATCTTCGTTCATTGCGTCGTATGCACGTCGTATGCAGGATGATGATGGCTGGATCAGCACTTTACTGGAAGAGGCCGATAACGAGCGTATGCATCTGCTGACCTTTGTGCATATTGCCCAGCCTAGCTGGTTTGAACGGGTGTTAATCATCATCGCGCAAGGGGTGTTTTATAATTTGTTTTTTATTCTGTATTTATTCTCTTCGCGCGTTGCACACCGAATTGTCGGTTATCTCGAAGAAGAAGCCGTCTATAGCTACACTGAATATTTAGTGGGTATCGATGCAGGAACATACGAGAACGTTGCAGCACCACAAATAGCCATTGATTACTGGAAACTCCCGGCTGATGCCAGATTACGTGATGTAGTATTAGTGGTGAGAGATGATGAGGCAAAACATCGGGATGTGAATCATGATTTTGCCAATCAATTGCAAAATGCATAAGATGCAGCAGCCTGAATTACTCGAAATTAGCTAACCCCAGGCCGCGCTGACAGACAAGGACGACTATGGCGACTCTACTTTATAGACTCAATAATGTGCCTGAAGACGAAGCGGAAGATATTCGTCAATTGCTGGATGACAAAGGCTTTGCCTTTTATGAAACTCAGGCCGGTTTTTTTGGCCTTGGCGTAGCTGCTATCTGGTTGGTTAATGATCAACAACTACCGATTGCCAAAGCAATTCTGGATGAATATCAAGCCAAACGCGCTATAGAACAACGGCAGCAGTATGAAACTTTGCGCGCAAGCGGCGAAATTCCCGGATTTATGCAATCAATAAAGCAGCACCCTATCCGTTTTATCGGCGTTTTAATATTAATCGCCTTTGTATTAAGCCTGATGCTGATCCCCTTCTGGAAAACGTTACATCCTTAAAACCTTAGTGCGAAATATTTGCATAAAAAAAGCCCCGCCTTTTGCAAGACGGGGCTTTTTTATGTGCGCTAGATGTAACGGATTACATCATGCCGCCCATGCCGCCCATATCAGGCATTGCAGGAGCATCTTCTTTCGGTAATTCAGCAATCATGGCTTCTGTAGTCAACATTAGACCCGCAACTGAACCGGCATTTTGCAATGCAGTACGCGTGACTTTAGTTGGATCCAAAATACCCATTTCAATCATATCGCCGTATTCACCTGATGCCGCGTTGTAACCGTAGTTACCTTTACCTGCAGCCACTTCATTCAAAATAACAGAAGCTTCTGCACCGGCATTGGTGGCGATTTGACGTAAAGGCTCTTCCATCGCACGGCGTGCAATTGTAATACCCATGTCTTGATCGTGATTGTCGCCTTTCAGGTCGCCCAAACTGCCTTCAGCACGAACCAATGCAACACCACCACCTGCAACAACACCTTCTTCAACTGCTGCACGCGTTGCATGAAGTGCATCAATGACCTGCTGATTGACGTCTTTTAGAATTGGATAATCGATCGAATTCGTCTTCACGAATGCGGCAATTTCTGCCAACGAATCTTGTCGATTCGCATCCACGGCCACAACAGCAACCTGGCGATCG
>JAMDEF010000033.1:2500-29666 GCA_023488305.1 Gammaproteobacteria bacterium
ACCAAGAAATAACTTTTTGGAGTTTGGCTTTTACTATCTATTTATATAGTAGTTTGTTACTTACCAGCTATGGCTTTGGAAAAGCGGCAGTATTGATTTTCAAATCAACCTTCAATGAAAAGGAATACGTTGCAAAGAACCAACAATCTTCATATATAAGCATGTGGCAGAGCCCTAGCCGATTAATTGACTCCATTGAATTGAAAATCCAGCTATTGAATGGTCAGCACTTTGGCATATTTTCTTTTGCCAACTTGGATAATCAGCTGCTGAGCATGCATCACAATCAAATCTTTGTTATCCATCTTTTCGCTGTCAATTTTTACTGCGCCCTGTTTAATCATTCTTAAGGCTTCGGAAGTACTGACAGTAAGTCCAGCTTCTTTAAGAACATTGGCAATTGGCATACCTTCGGCACCAACAGTCAAAGTTACTTCAGCAATGTCGTCTGGGATTTCGCCTTTTTTAAATTGACTTTCAAAATCAAGCCTTGCTTGTGGACCAGCTGCGTCACCATGAAACCGCGAGACAATCTCTTCAGCAAATAACTTTTTGACTTCAATTGGATTACGGCCATCAGCAACAGATTGTTTCCAATCTGCGATATCCATTAACGACTTAAAGCTCAGTAACTCAATATACCGCCACATCAATTCATCCGAAATGGACATTAATTTACCGAAAATGTCTTTAGGGCTTTCATCGATACCAATGTAATTACCTAATGACTTGGACATTTTTTGCACGCCATCCAATCCAACCAGAAGCGGCATGGTTAAAATGCATTGCGGCGATTTGCCATAGGCTTTTTGTAGTTCGCGGCCCATCAAAAGATTAAACTTTTGATCGGTTCCGCCTAGCTCAACATCAGCATCCAACACCACCGAATCGTACCCCTGTATTAAAGGATATAAAAACTCGTGTATCGCGATAGGTTGCCCACCGGTATAACGTTTATGAAAATCGTCACGTTCGAGCATGCGTGCAACAGTATGGTGTGAGGCCAAACGAATCATGTCGGCAGAGGATAATTCGTTCATCCAATGTGAATTGAATACCACTTGAGTACGATCAGGATCGAGTATTTTGAAAACCTGTTTTTGATAAGTTTCCGCATTCTGCTTCACTTGTTCCGGGGTTAATGGCTTGCGTGTCACATTTTTACCGGTTGGGTCACCAATCATTCCGGTAAAATCACCGATTAAAAATAGAATTTCGTGTCCTAGATCCTGGAACAACCTTAACTTGTTCAGTAATACTGTGTGGCCTAGATGCAAGTCCGGTGCCGTTGGATCAAAACCCGCCTTGATACGCAGTGGTTTCCCCGTTTCCAGCTTTTCAATTAACTCTTTTTCAACCAGAATTTCTTCTGATCCACGACGGATTTCTGCCAAGGTTTCTTGTACAGTTCTCATCATCGTTCTCCGCGATATAAAAATTGGCGGGCAATATAACACAAGATCTTGCCTTCTAGGGGTTTCAATTCTGAGCAAATGCTGAGAGAATTGCACGAATTTACTATAAACAGGGAATGCCCATGAAGAAACGTAATAGACTTCTGAGCTCATCACAGCAATCAAAATTATTTAAATCTGAAACGCTGTCTCCCCACAAAAACAGACATATTCCTATCCTATCTTTGTTAGCTCTTACCGGTATCTTTATAACCGGTATCGTACTGGCGACAAGTGAGCCTAGCTCCACAACCAGTCAAACACAGGCTGTTACTTTACCGAACATGCCGACTGAAAGTGAATCTACTCCCTCTTCAACTCAATCAGTTATTCCACTATCAATACAGTCTGTTGAAACTGAAACGACATCTATCGATACTGCAATAATTGAAGAAGCTGAAACAGTTCAGAAAGATATTTCTTTGGACGAGTCATCTGAAATTGAGCGTCTACATCTGAGTCAACCAACTCCGGTGGTTGAAACTGAAGTTTCCAGTATTATCGATGCTACATCGCCCCAGGATGTAACAGCTAACGACGCAAGTAATGGTGAGTTGAGCTGGCAAGAAGTTGAAGTTAAGTCCGGTGACAACCTCTCATTGATTTTCCCAAGAGCTGGTTTAGGTGCTCGCGATGTTTATAACGTTGCTCAAACTGCTGGTGAAGATGCTAAAGCATTACTTAATCTTAGACCTGGTCAAATAGTACGTTTTGGAACAGTCACTGACAGTGAACAAAAGTTAGTTTTAAAACAACTTCAATTGCAATTAAACCCAATGAAAACCTTGACGTTAACAGCAACGGAGCAAGGTTTTGAAACCGAAGTTGTTGAACGTGAACTAGATAAGCAACGTCAACTGGTTGCTGGTGAGATTCAAAGTTCATTGTTTGTTGATGGACAAAAAGCCGGTATGTCAGACAGACTAATTCTGGAAATGGCGCATATTTTTGGCTGGGATGTGGATTTTGCTTTGGATCTGCGTAAAGGTGATAGTTTCAAAGTTATTTATAACGAAAACTTCTTAGATGGCGAAAAAATTGCTGATGGTGAAATTTTGGCAGCTGAGTTTACCAATCGTGGCAACACCTTTAGAGCTATTCGTTTCACTGATAGCAATGGTGAAAGCCGTTTCTATACTCCTAACGGAGATAGTATGCGTAAAGCTTTCACAAGAACACCAGTGCCTATTTCACGCATCAGTTCTGGCTTTAATCCGAATCGTAAACACCCTGTTTTACAAACCAATCGTCCACATCGTGGCGTAGATTATGCGGCCCCTACTGGAACGCCAATACTAGCTACTGGTGACGGTAAAGTAGATTTTGTTGGAACGAAAGGTGGGTATGGCCGCACGGTAGTTTTATCTCATGGCGGTCGTTACACAACGCTATTTGCTCACATGTCCAGTTATAAAAAAGGTATTCGTGTTGGCCAGCGTGTAAGACAAGGTGAAGTTATTGGTTATATCGGCATGAGTGGTTTGGCAACCGGTCCACACTTGCACTATGAATTCCGTGTAGATGGTGTACATAAAAATCCTTTAACAGTAACTTTACCAAAAGCTGAACCAATTCCAAGTCAATATTTGGCGCAGTTCAAAACCGCTGCACAACCACTAATTGCCAGCTTAGATAATTTACAAGTACCAACCTTGGCCTTACGCCAAGATTAAAATATCCAGAATGGGCTTTTACATCGGTGTAATGTCAGGCACAAGTCTGGATGCTATTGATGTAGCGTTAATTGAAACATCGCCTACGGATCAACCTAGATTAATTGCCCATCACTCAGCAGAATTTGCTGCTGAGCTGCAAACAACGCTAACGGATTTAATTCGCTCTCAGCATTGTCAGCTCTCCCAGTTGGGTGAATTGGATGTTCAGCTGGGTCATGCATATGCAGATGCCGTTAACATGCTGTTGAATACGTCAGGTATATCCTCCGCTCAAATTGATGGCATCGGTTGCCATGGCCAAACAATATTCCACTCTCCAGACTCGAATTACCCCTTTAGCATGCAAATCGGTAATGGCAATGTAGTCGCCGAAAAAACAGGCATAACCACTGTTTGTGATTTTCGTCAACGAGATATTGTCAATGGCGGACAAGGCGCACCTTTGGTTCCAGCCTTTCATGCTGCAATGTTTCGTTCAGATAGCGAAAACCGGGTTATTTTGAATATCGGGGGCATCAGTAATATCAGTATCTTAACAGCCGATTCACATAGGGTTCTACAAGGATTTGATACTGGACCAGGAAATACTCTTATGGATAGCTGGATCCAAAAACATAGACAGCAAGCTTTTGATAATGAAGGAAAGTGGGCTGAAGGTGGTAAAGTCAATCAGACTTTATTAGGGCAATTAAAATCCGATCCCTACTTCAAGCGAAAAATACCTAAAAGTACTGGCTGTGAATTGTTTAATTTAAACTGGTTAATGCGGCACTTAAGCCATACAGAAACTACAGAGCTTGATGCACAAGATGTACAAGCTACGCTGATGGCTTTTACAGCATCATCTATCGCTGATGCCATCCATCAATATGCTAGCAAAATAGACAAGGTTTATGTTTGTGGTGGTGGTGCTAAAAACTTAGCTTTGATGCGACAACTACAACAAGCTTTGGATACCATCGAGGTCACGACCACAACAGCAATTGGAATAGATCCTCAATGGGTTGAGGCCGCTGCGTTTGGCTGGCTTGCCGAACAGACTTTGCAACACAATGCGCTTGATTTACGTGAGGTAACTGGCGCTCTCAGCCCCAGCATATTGGGTGCAGTCTACTGGTCTAAAAAAGCATCATAGTCCATAGCGGACATTAACTCAGCTATAACTACTTCGAGTGGAACATCTGAACGGAACCGTACGATCCAACCGTTATTAAATGGTTCTTGATTTATCAGTTCTGGCATTTCAACCAACTGTTGATTGATGGCAATAATTTCACCACTGATTGGCATAACCACATCAGAAGCCGATTTAACTGATTCAATTACTGCACAGGCCTCACCTGCGGCAAACTGCTGGCCTTCTGCTGGTAACTCAACAAAGACTATGTCACCCAAACTATCCTGAGCATGCTCAGTAATTCCAAGGGTAAAAATTCCCGTTCCTTGTTGTTCCAGCCAAATATGCGACTCACTATAATAATAATCGTCTGAATTATTCATAAATGATGCGTCCGTATATTTGATTAAGTTGTCTTAACTTTTCAGCGCAACCTTCAGGAAGCATAGTCCACTCAAACTGCCATTTCCAGTTACCTTCCATAGTTCCGGGAACGTTCATACGATGCTCCCCCCCCAATTCAAGTAAATCCTGCATTGGTATAACTGCCAGTTGTGAAACTGACTTTAGGGCCACACGGATCAGCAACCAAGGCATCGCCTCTTCACTAGGTCCGATATATTGATGTAAGTGTTGGCGAGTAGCCTCATCAATCTCATCATACCAACCCAAAGTAGTATTATTATCATGAGTGCCGGTATAGGTAATGCTATCGTTACAATGCTTGTGAGGCAGATAAGGATTGTCGGCATCACCACCAAAGGCAAATTGTAAAATCTTCATACCGGGCATCGCGAACTGCTCGCGCAAAGCAGTGACTTCAGCGGTAATAATACCCAAATCTTCAGCAACCAGCGGAAGCTCCCCAAACTCAGAAACCAGCTTTTTGAATAAAGCTTCTCCAGGTGCTTTGCCCCATTGACCTTCCATAGCTGTTTCACAGCTGGCTGGGATTTCCCAGCAGGCTTCAAATCCTCTGAAGTGGTCAATACGAATTAAATCAAACAATTCTAATTGTGTGGCAAGCCGTTTTAACCACCAACTGAAATCCTCTTTGATATGCGCCTGCCAATCATAAAGCGGATTGCCCCAGCGCTGCCCTGTGGCTGAGAAATAATCTGGGGGAACCCCTGTAACCTTGGTTGCTTGTCCAGTGGCGTCTAAAGTAAATAGTTCTGGTGCAGCCCAGACATCCGCGCTGTCATGAGCAACAAAAATAGGCATATCACCAAATAATTTGATTTGGTGTTGATTGGCATAGGTTTTTAGATTTTGCCATTGCTGGAAAAAAAGAAATTGCTCGAAACGGCGAATGGTTAATGATTCAGATCGTTGCTCAGCTAGTTCTTTCAAAGCTGCCGGCTGCCTGTCGCGGAATGGTTCAGGCCATTCAAACCAAGGCATTGCATGATTCAGGTTGCGTATTTCCCGATATAAAACATAATCTTCGAGCCAGAAGGCCTGAAGTTGACAGAATTCATTGAAAGCCGTCCAATCCGCTTCTGTTGCATGCTCAACAAATTGCTTATAAGCATTCACCACGATAGTGAACACTTTTTTACCAGCCAAATCTTCATTACGACACCAAGGTTTAGCCTTAATGGAATCAATACATAACAGCTTATTATTGCCTGCATGAGCGGATAAGCACTGATAGGGTGAACCATCCTCATGGGTTGGCCCTAATGGTAGCATCTGCCAGACGGTTACTCCTGCTTGTTGCAGAAAGTCTATAAAGCGATAGGCATCAGCGCCTAAATTTCCAGACGGCAAACTCGTAATGTGTAATAAAACGCCTGTGCGACGGTTATCAAAAATATGTGCCTGTTTCATGTATTAGCCGCCCCGACGCATTGTGCCGCCTTGTTCAGCCTCACCTCCACCAAAAGATACGACTTCTGACAATATTTGCGGCACTTCTTCTCCCAGCATTTGATAAAGATTAGATAGATGTAATCGGAACAACCGCTCAAAATCGCTGACACTGTCTGCTGAGTTGTAATCGCCAAACCACCAGAACCAGTCTGAGCCTTCACAAATTGCCAGCTGTCTATCTATCGCGAGCTGCATCTCTTCATCAAAAGTGGTGGTAGCCATTTTTTGGTCATAAACCTGTTTGACTTGACTGAGCAAATCCCAACCACGATTTTTATCAGCATCACCAATCCATGTCGAAAAGGATCCATATACCCAACTTCCAGCCACCATTTCAGGGAGAGAACCCGGAGTTACGCCACTTTCTAAACATTCGCTAAAGGTTGTGAGTTCAAGCTCTGGATGTTGCGACAATTGCTTATACAGACTCTGTAAGAAATAAAACCCATTGTAGGAGTAATACTCCCAGGCATTTTCACCATCGAGAATGACGGAAACCACCCGATCAGGATCATCTTCGGTTGTAGCTTTGATATTCAGTAAATGACTAATAAAATCATTTACCGCATCTTCAGCACTCCATTTGGTGTAGATAAAACCAATCATATCCGACAAGCCATCATCACGGAAAAAACACGCCGGAGGTAAATCTTTCAATCGATAGGGTTTATGAATATTCGCCTCAGGCATGTCCGACTTGTTCAGGCTGTTGCGTAGAACATTCTCACCGGTTGCGGTCCAACTGAATCCATGTTCTGCTATTAACGGCAATGTCGCGTCAGATACTGCGCCCTCAGATGGCCAACATCCCTTGGGGCGAAAGCCGAAAAATGACTCAAATACGCGCAAGCCCTCTTCCATTTGCCAATGCGCTCGAGCCTCCCCGCCAGGATATTCGGTAATTTCCGGTAGAGGTGCATCAGGCATGGCTTCAAGCGTACTGTTGATGTCCAACAAAAGCGGTAATATTGGATGAGCGTAGGGTGTGACAGATAGCTCTACTCGACCTGACTCAGCCAATCGTCGATAACGAGGAATCAAATCACTTAAGATTTCGCTGATCACGGTCAGTAACTGTCGCCGGTCATGAAACGTAAAAAAATGGCCTTTCTTCATTAAATTCTGGATGCGAATATCGTTACGTCGGACTGATTCAGCCATCCAAACCAAGTGATACCAAACCAGCAAATCCACCAGATACTGTTCGTTGAGATAACGCAGTCGTTCCGTTTGTTCCAATGCCCAGCGGGCAATTTCGGCTAAGCGTGCAAAATGCGGAAACGGCGCAATCAATTTTTCTTCATTTGCTCTTAGGCAGGCATTTATCAATTTCCGTCGTTCACCAGCATGCACTGGTTGTACAGGTGAATCCAATGCCATTAACAATGGGTCTTTCAAACGGCCCGTACCTTTAAAACGGCCTTTTAACTGCTGATCATAATCATCAATTTGTTCCAATAAGGTTGGCGCAAAATTCACTACCGCCTTAGCTTCAGAAACATTTTCAAGATGCCACGCCATATCTGCATAATCTTTTATTGCATGCAAATAGGTCCATGGAAGTTGATAATTTCCTCCCATAGGTTCACTGTATTGCGGCTGGTGCATATGCCAGCAAAGAACAACTTTTAATTTATCGGACATAACGGTAATTTTGCCCCAGCATTTCAGGTGTCACTAATACAACACCATTAGGTGAAACTTCAAAACGTTGTGCATCTAACACCGGATCTTCACCAATAATCGTGCCTTCGGGAACGATACAGCCTTTATCCAACACAACTTTCTTTAGGCGACAATGCCTGCCAACGGTAACATCAGGTAATACAACACTATCTTCGATAAGACTATAACTCAGCACTTCAACATTTGAGAACAGAACCGAGTGTCTGACAACAGAGCCAGAGATGATACAACCGCCTGAAACCATGGAATCGACGGCCATACCACGACGGTCATCATCATCAAACACAAATTTGGCTGGTGGCAGTTGAGCCTGATGAGTCCAGATTGGCCAGTCCTCGTCGTACAGGTTCAACTCGGGTGTGACACCTATTAATTCCAGATTGGCTGACCAGAATGCATCAATAGTCCCCACATCACGCCAGTACCCGGGATCATTCCCTTGAACATCTTTGTAGGGAAACGCGACAACCTTATATTTTTGAATTAAAGAAGGAATGATGTCGTGACCAAAATCATGGCTGGATCTGGAATTATCAGCATCTTTAATTAATTGTTCGTAGAGAAACCCAGCGTTGAATATATAAATACCCATTGAAGCCAAGGCTACATCATCCGAACCAGGTATAGGAGTTGGGTTTTCGGGCTTTTCATTAAAAGCAACAATTCGATGGTTTAAATCAACTGACATAACACCAAACGCTTTGGCTTGATCCAGCGGGACTTCAATACACCCAATCGTCATATCGGCATTCTGTGCAACATGCTCAGCCAGCATATCACCGTAATCCATCTTGTAAATATGATCCCCCGCTAGGATCAATACATATTCAGGACCATGATTCCGTAGGATATCTATATTTTGATAAACCGCATCGGCCGTACCGGTATACCACCCCTGCTCCGTACGCTGAGAAGCGGGTAATAATTCGACAAACTCACCCAAGTCACCACGCATAAATCCCCACCCCTGTTGGATATGACGGATCAATGAATGCGCTTTATATTGCGTTAAAATCCCTACCCGACGGATACCGGAGTTCACACAATTTGACAGAGGAAAATCTATAATCCTAAATTTTCCACCAAAAGGCACAGCGGGTTTTGCCCGCCATCCTGTCAGTTGTTTTAGACGCGAGCCACGCCCTCCTGCCAGGATCAGTGCCAATGTATCCCTGGTCAGTCGACTGACAAACCGCGTGCTATTATTTTTGGGCATATTTAATTCTCCGGACAGCTATGCAGTGAAATATGTTGTAATGGCTTTAAGCGTGCCACATCGGTAAGGTGGACAGCAATAGAAAAATTTATAGGACAGTATATCTATGGTTTTTGAACAAAATTTGACAGACGACCAACTTAAAATCATAGAGGCCAGGCATCATGATCCCTTTGCAGTATTGGGACGTCATCCGACCAAACAAGGCATTTATGTCAGGGCTTTTTTGCCGCATACCGAATCTGCTTCTGTGGGTAACAATTTTCCCATGAAAAGAGTTGAGGGTACGGATATCTTTGAATGGTCAGGCCAATCAGATGATTTAGAAGTTCCCTATCAAATTCATCGCACGACATCGCAGAATGAAATTCAAAGTCATTACGATCCTTATTGCTTTGCCCCGCAGATTTCAGATTATGACTTGTATCTGTTTGCCGAAGGTAAACATTGGCATGCCTACCGTATTTTGGGCTCACATCAACGTACGGTCAATGGTGTAGAGGGCGTGGTATTTGCCACGTGGGCACCTAATGCCCAACGCGTCAGCGTGGTAGGTAGTTTTAATCGCTGGGATGGTCGTTGTCATCCAATGCGCTCAAGAGGCAGTACTGGTGTCTGGGAAATATTTATTCCCGGCCTCACTATCGGTGAACTTTATAAATTTGAAATACGTAATCACCACGATGGCAGTCTACATCTGAAAATGGATCCCTATTGTCAGCAGGCTGAACTTCGACCCAACACGGCTTCTGTAATCTTCAATAGTGAATATCAATGGCAAGATCGCGACTGGATGTCCACTAGAGAACAGTCCAAATGGCTAAATGCACCGCATAGCGTTTATGAAGTTCATCTTGGCTCCTGGCAAAAACAAAGTGATGGCAGCTTTTGCAGTTATCGCCAACTTGCTGACAAACTGGTGCCATATGTCAGCAAAATGGGTTTTACCCACATTGAATTATTACCTATCACTGAACATCCGCTGGATATTTCATGGGGTTATCAGACTACTGGCTATTATGCTGCGACAAGTCGGTTCGGTTCTCCAGATGATTTTCGCTATCTGGTGGATCAATGCCATCAAAATAATATCGGTGTCATTCTCGATTGGGTGCCCGGCCATTTTCCAAAAGACAGTTTCGGTTTGGCTCGGTTTGATGGCACAGCTCTCTATGAACATGAAGATCCACGACGTGGCGAGCATCAGGATTGGGGCACATTAATTTTCAACTATGGTCGCAATGAAGTTCGTAACTTTTTGTTATCGAGTGCTTTTTTCTGGCTTGAAGAATTCCATATTGATGGACTGAGGGTTGATGCCGTCGCGTCCATGTTATATCTCGATTATTCACGTAAGGAAGGCCAATGGCTGCCGAATGTTCTAGGTGGTCGTGAAAACCTTGAAGTTATCAGTTTCCTCAAAGAAGTAAACACCATCCTGCATCAGGCTCATCCCGGCTGCATCATCGCAGCTGAAGAATCAACCTCTTATCCGATGGTTTCACGGCCTGCTGATATGGGGGGCCTTGGATTTTCGATGAAATGGAATATGGGCTGGATGCACGATATTCTCGAATATATGAAACAAGATCCCATCCATCGCCGTTACCATCATGATCAACTTACCTTCGGCTTGCTCTATGCATTTACGGAGAATTTTGTTCTGCCCTTCTCACACGATGAGGTTGTGCATGGCAAAAAATCGATGCGTTATAAAATGCCTGGGGATGAATGGCAGCAATTTGCTAACCTGCGTTTGCTCTATACGTTTATGTACAGCTATCCCGGAAAAAAATTGTTGTTTATGGGGTCGGAATTTGGCCAAGGCAGTGAATGGAATAGTGAGCAAGCGCTGGACTGGTATTTACTCGATTATCCGTTGCACCAGGGTTTGTTACAAATTGTTACTGATTTAAATAAAGTCTATCGCGAAAGCCCCGCTCTACACTTTCATGATTTTGATGCGCATGGCTTTGAATGGATTGACTGCAACGATCGCGAGCATTCTGTATTGAGTTATCTGCGACGTGGTCAGGACTCGATTGCTGTAGCACTGTTTAATTTCACGCCAGTAGTACGGGATAATTATCGGATTGGTGTGCCGGAAGCTGGTGAATATGAAGTGGTCATTAACTCAGACTCTGAATATTACGGTGGCAGTAATTATCCGGTAAGTGCGGTTATTTACAGTGAAGCTATCGAATGGTCAGAAAGACCCTACTCAATATTAGTCAATCTGCCGCCACTGGCAGGTTTAATTATTCGCAAGAAACATTAAAAAAACATTTGGCGGCCCGTTAGATAACGAGCCGCTTTTGTTTGATGATTACTGGCGTAAAGCGCGGATCATTTTGATAAGCTCAGTGGTCGAGCTGTCATGTACCGAGATCTCGGCATTACTTTGGAGATCCGGCAATATGGCTTTAGCAAGCTGTTTGCCTAGTTCAACACCCCACTGATCAAACGAATTGATATTCCACACAACACCTTGAACAAATACTTTATGTTCATACAAGGCCACTAATTGACCCAACATTTCAGGGGTTAATTTTGGAAATAACAAAACATTACTTGGTCGGTTTCCTGGGAACACCTTATGCGGCAGTAATGCATCTAAGGCTTTGCCTTCATAGCCTTCTTTAATCAGCTCTTCTCTGACTTCTTCGGCACTTTTGCCTTTCATTAATGCTTCAGATTGCGCCAGACCATTTGCCAACAAAATTGATTGATGATCACATTCCGGATAATGGCTGTTCACCGGTAATACAAAATCTACCGGGATTAACTGCGTTCCCTGATGGATTAGCTGAAAATAGGCATGTTGTCCGTTGGTACCCGGCGTACCCCAAATAACCGGACCAGTTTTATAACTGATACGTGCACCCTGACGGTTAATAAACTTACCGTTGCTTTCCATATCCAACTGTTGCATATGGTTGGGAAAACGAGCCAATGAATGGTCGTAGGGCACAATGGCATGGGTTTGAGTGTTAAAGAAATTGATGTACCAGATCCCCAACATGCCCATGATAACCGGAATATTTTCGGCTAACGGTTTGCTGCGGAAATGATTATCCATTTCATGTCCGCCTTCCAGCAGACGAATAAAATTATCCATGCCGACATACAGCGCTATCGGTAGGCCGATGGCACTCCACAACGAATAGCGTCCGCCCACCCAATCCCAAATTTCAAACATATTGGCTGTGTCGATGCCGAATTTTGACACTTCTTTAGCATTGGTGGAGACAGCTACGAAATGTTTGGCAACATCAGCTTGGGTTGCAACTTTTAAAAACCAGTTACGAGCGGATTGGGCATTAGTAATGGTTTCTTGGGTGGTGAATGTTTTTGAAGCCACGATAAACAAAGTGGTTTCAGGATTGAGTTTCTCTAATGTGGTGCTGAGATCGGTGCCATCCACATTTGAAACAAAATGTGCTTCAAGACCATCGATACCGTATGGTTCCAATGCATCACAGATCATGGCAGGGCCAAGATCCGAACCACCAATGCCGATATTCACAATATCGGTAATTTTTTTGCCACTGAAACCCAACCATTTACCGGTATGAACCTGTTCGCAAAATGCAGCCATTTTGTCTAAAACCGCATTTACTTGCGGCATGACATCCTGACCATCCACCATAACCGGTGTATTCGCACGGTTACGTAAAGCGGTATGCAAGACTGCACGGCCTTCGGTGTGGTTTATCTGCTCTCCGGAGAACATACGTTCAATCCATGATTGCATATCGACTGCTTGCGCCAGGGCGAGTAATTTATCCACAGTTTCTTGCGTAATGCGATTTTTGGAGTAATCCAGTAACAGATCGCCAGAACGCAAAGAAAACCGTTCAAACCGGCCCGAATCCAGCACAAATTGCTCGCGCATCGACAGGTATTTGATATCGGAATAATGTCTATCCAGTGATTGCCATTCGGCGATATTTAGTGGCGTCATATTTCTACTTATTTTTGTTAACGGTTATCAAAATGTGAGGTAGAGAAAAAACTTGCAAGCTCCGACCAGGATGTCATGCCGTGTTCGCCTGTAGACATGGTTTTGACACCAATGCGTTGCTGCGACATTTCCTCTTCCCCCAAGATTAAGGTCCAGCGCGCTCCACTGCGATCAGCTCGCTTGAATTGGCTTTTAAAACTACCACCACCACAGTGGCTAATCAAGCGAAGATCTGGCAGCTGGTCTCTCAAACTTTCAGCTAATAACAAAGATTGTGCAGCAGCAGCTTCACCGACAGCAGCCAGATAAACATCTGGTCCTTGAGTTGCAGGAAGGGTGTCCCCCGCTTCTAAAAGTGAAATCAAGCGTTCCAGACCGATGGCAAAACCGATTGCACTTGATGCTTTACCGCCGAGTTGAGTAATTAGTCCGTCATACCGTCCACCGGCACAAACAGTACCTTGTGCGCCTAACTGATCTGTCACCCATTCGAAAACAGTTTTTCCGTAATAATCCAGTCCCCGAACCAGCCTTGGATTAATTTCAAAACTAATACCAGCGGCTTTTAAGGTACTGCATAACTGTTCAAAATGCTCAGCTGACTCTGCATCCAGATAATCAATCAATTTTGGAGCAGCTTCATTAAGTGCCTGCATTTCCGGATTTTTACTATCTAGTATGCGAAGAGGATTACTTAATAAACGACGCTGACTGTCCTCGTCCAATTGCTCTTGATTGGACTGATAATATTCAACCAGTTTTTCCCGATAATTAAGGCGCGCTTCTGTGCTGCCCAGCGAGTTGATTTGAAGCGCAATATCCTTTAACCCAAGCTTTTTCCATAAGCGAGCCGTTAACAGGATCATCTCCGCATCAATATCCGGACCGCTGAAACCATAGGCTTCAACACCTAGTTGGTGAAACTGCCGATAACGTCCTTTTTGCGGGCGTTCATGACGAAACATCGGACCCATATACCAAAGACGTTGCTGTTGATTAAACATGCCATGTTCCATGGCGGCTCTGACACAACCGGCAGTGCCTTCTGGTCGCAAAGTCAGGCTGTCGCCATTACGATCGTCGAAGGTATACATTTCCTTTTCAACAATGTCGGTGACTTCGCCAATTGAGCGTTTGAATAATTCGGTTTTTTCCAGAATGGGTAAACGGATTTCCTGATAACCATAGCTATCGAGGATCTGTTTAAGGCTGGTTTCAACTGCTTGCCAATACGGCGTCATTTCCGGAAGAATGTCATTCATTCCCCGGACAGAACGGATTATCTCTGCCACCTTTAGCTTATGTCCTTTATCGGGATTACTTTTGCGGGTTGTTCACTACGCATGGCGATCCGCTGACGAATTTCTTTCTCCAGCTCATCCACCAATGATTCATTATCTAATTTATGATGTGGTTTTCCATCACGATATAACAGATTTGGTGAACCGCCAGTCAAGCCGATTGCGGCCTCTTTAGCCTCACCTGGGCCGTTCACCACACAACCTATTACCGCCACATCCATTGGTTCGATAATATCTTCCAGACGCGCTTCAAGTGCATTCACAGTGGAAATAACATCAAACTCTTGTCTGGAACAGGATGGACAAGCAATCAGATTGATGCCTTTACTGCGAATTCGCAGGCTTTTAAGAATATCAAAGCCTACGCGAATTTCTTCAATTGGATCTGCAGCTAACGACACGCGAATCGTGTCGCCAATGCCTTCGGCGAGCAACATGCCAAGTCCAATAGCTGATTTCACCGCACCACTGCGCAGGCTTCCGGCTTCTGTAATACCTAAGTGCAATGGTTGTTCAATTTGATCCGCCAATTGTCGATAAGCATGCACCGTCATAAACACATCTGATGCTTTCAAACTGACTTTAAAATCTGGGAAGTTCAGCCGATCCAGTATATCAATATGCCTTAAAGCTGATTCAACCAAAGCTTCTGGTGTTGGTTCACCATATTTTTTTTGTAATTCTTTCTCAAGAGAACCAGCGTTCACACCAATGCGGATTGGAATACCAAAATCACGTGCTTTATCAACAACGGCGCGAACGCGATCTTCTCGACCAATATTGCCAGGATTGATCCGCAGACAATCAACACCAAGTTCAGCCACACGCAAGGCAATTTTATAATCGAAATGAATATCTGCAATCAGCGGAATATCCACCTGCTGACGGATAGCACCAAACGCTTCCGCCGCATCCATAGAAGGAATTGAAACACGTACGATATCTGCACCCACTTTTTGCAAACGCTGGATTTGGTCAACTGTTGCGGCAACATCCGTCGTTTCAGTATTGGTCATGCTTTGCACAGCAATCGGCGCATCACCACCTACTGGAACATTGCCAACCATGATTTGACGTGATTTTCGCCGTTTAATGGGAGATGGTGCATGCTTATGGAGTCAGCCCCCAAAGTAAAGCGAGCGACATTACCGCGGGTATAACCTGAAATATCAATAATCTCGCCATCAAATCTAACCGAAGCAGCATTTGCCTGACCGAGTGAAACTTGCAAAGGTGACGTACCTGTCAACTCAACAGTATTACCACCTCTTACCACCCGACTAATCAACACTTGCTGATTGGCATCACGCACTTCAACCCAACAATCAGCATTGATGCCAATGATTAAATTTTTCTGATTTGTATTCTCAACGACTGCTGGATCAGAAGCTTCAAGCTCTGATTCAGTCGTAACAGGTATCGGATCAACTTGAGTGGAATCATTCTGCGTCAGATCTGCAGCTGATTCTTCTGATGAGACGAGTAGTTCGTCGATATCAATAAACTGTTCAGTAGTCGATTCTATAACAGGTATTGGCGCCATTTCGCCAGTTTCCAGCGGGTCTAATGGCTCGATCAGCGGTTGATTAGAAATATCACTAATCGGGTTATCCGTCTGTGTTAGTTGCCATTGTTGATAGGCAAACCAAGCCATTACCGCAAAAATGATAAGTAATAACAAAGGTAACAATGGCAGCGAAGGTTTTGCTGGTCTTATTTTTTGTATAGGAGCGATGGAAGGCGTTCGGTGATCAATTGTTTCATTGAACTCCATATTGAAGCCTGCCAGCATTTCATCCTGAGGAAGCCCCAAGAATTTGGCATAACTCAAAAAATAACCGCGCGCATAAGTTCGACCATGCAGCCGATCCCAATTTTGTTCTTCAAGATGCACAATAGCATCTCGAGTTACTCTTAGCTGAGCAGCCGCATCAGTGATTGAAATTTTCTTTGCTTCTCGAGCTTCACGCAGACGTTTACCAACATCGGCGGTCGATGAAACAATACTTGCTTCTTCTGTATGACTTTCAGTCATAAATGTTAAATACCTTCATTGACTATACGCATTTCGTCAGAATCCGGAAACCGGGCTCGCATAATTAATTTGTAACTGGACACAGCATCTTCGTTGCCCAGTTTTTGCTCAGTTTTTATGGCTGTGAGTAAAGCCTGTGGTGTCCAGGGAGACACACTGTTAAATCGTTGCACATACGCTCGTGCCTGCATGTAATTCATCTGTTCATAGCTCAGATCAGCCATGCCCATTAACGATTTACTTAAATTAGGGTTAATCTGAAGTGCCCGTCTGAAATAGGATTCAGACTTCACCATATCCGGAATTTCTCGAGTGCATAGACCGGCGTTTTCGTAGGCCATTGCAGCACTCTGATACAGCGGATTTTCTACCGCTTTTAGAAAGCGTTTTTCTGCTTCTTCATATTTGCCTTGCTGACACAGAAAAACACCATAGTTATTTTGTGCCTCTGAATATTGTGGGGCACGATTCACTGCTTCTTTAAAATGTTTTTCAGCTTTCTGACTTTCACCTAAACGCTGATAAAGCAAGGCCATCGTATTATGAGCACTGGGTAAATTCGGGTTTTGCTTCAGCGCCTTATCAAGCTTCTCCATGGCGATTTCATAATCACCGCGTTGCAAATAACTTATTCCCAACTGCATATTTAATTCCGCAGCTTTTGGATCCGGTGCTATATGTTCACGTGGTCCTGTTGTACCACATGCCGTTAGCAGCATAATAGATGTCGCCAGAAAACCTATTTGCAAAGATGATTTCATCGGACGAAAACAACCTCCCGCTCGACTAGTTTCTGAGTACGACGAGTTTTATCCTGCACCTCGCCTGCTAATTGACCACAGGCTGCTACGATATCATCACCGCGGGTTTTTCGTACAGTCGCTACCAGACCAGCAGCAATGAGTTGTTCTTTGAAACGGTTGATCACATTTCGTGATGAACACAGATAATCGGTACCAGGAAAAGGATTAAACGGAATCAGATTAATTTTATTAGGAATGCCTTTAAGAATGCGTATCAAATCCCGTGCATCCTGCTCTGAATCATTGATACCTGCCAACATCACATATTCAACAGTGATATGACGACGTAATTGCTCACCGGTCACATACCGTTTACAAGCCGCCAATAACTCCGCAATCGGATATTTATCGTTTAACGGAATAATCTCGCTGCGTAACTTATCATTGGCAGCGTGTAATGAAATAGCCAGGCTGACATGACAATCTTCTTTTAAACGATCAATCATTGGTACCACACCAGAGGTACTCAATGTTAAGCGCCGCCAGGAAATACCATAAGCCAAATCATCTCGCATCAGGTTCATCGCAGTAATCACATTATTGTAATTAGTCAGCGGTTCTCCCATGCCCATCATCACAACGTTAGTCACCATACGATTGCCTTTCGGATCTTTGCCTAAGGCTTCATTGGCAATCCACAGTTGAGCAACAATTTCTGCTGCGCTCAGATTACGATTAAAGCCCTGCTGACCAGTTGAGCAAAAAGTACATGTCAGGGCACACCCTACCTGAGAAGACACACATAAAGTGCCTCGACCATTTTCAGGAATGAATACCGTTTCAATGGCGTTATCACCATCCATTTTGATGATCCATTTACGTGTACCATCTGTAGATATGTGTTCTTGCAACAATTCGGGTACACGTATTTCGGCAATTTGGCTCAGTTTTTCACGCAAAGATTTGCTCAGATTACTCATTTGATCAAAATCAGTAACGCGATACTGATGGATCCATTGTAAAAGCTGGCGCGCACGAAAGGGTTTCTCACCGATTTCGACGAAAAACCCTTCCAGACCTTTCAGGTCCAGACCAAGCAGATTGGTCAATGTGTTTGCCATTATTTAATGATTAGCGAGTGCGAGCGCACAATTGATCTTCAGTAAAGAAATACGCGATTTCACGAGCGGCGCTTTCAGCCGAATCTGAACCATGAACGGCGTTTTCATCAATACTTTGCGCAAAGTCAGCACGAATAGTGCCAGGTGCTGCATCAGCAGGATTAGTTGCACCCATCAAATCGCGATGAGTAATAACAGCGTTGTCACCTTCCAGAACCTGAATCATCACAGGGCCAGAAGTCATAAAACTTACCAAATCGCCAAAAAACGAACGTTCTTTATGTTCTGCATAAAAGCCTTCTGCTTGCTGTTGTGTGAGATGCACCATACGGGCAGCAACAACAGAAAGACCAGCTTTCTCAAAACGTGAATAAATTTCACCAATAACATTTTTTGCTACCGCGTCTGGTTTGATAATTGACAGAGTACGTTCAGTCGCCATGTGTATCCTCATTGATTGATTGGATTAAATCGACATATTCTAGCATCTATAGGGCTCTGTGATAGTAGCGTTCACCGAGTTTTTATTAAGCGGCCAATTTTGCTTTGGATTTGATGACAAAACCATTACCATCAGCGGACTATTTTTGATAACACTCAATTGCAAATTCGACGATGAATAACACTTTTAAACGTATCGGTCTGTTTATTCGCAAAGATGATCCTGTCTTGGAATCTGCTGTAATTCAAATAAATGAATTCCTGTTATCCAGAGAGCTAAAGGTATTTTGCAACGAGCCGATGAGCTTTTTACCCGCATTGCAAGTTATCTCGATCGCCGAGTTTCCATCAAAGTGCGATCTGACTATCGCAATAGGTGGGGATGGCACCATGCTATCAGCCTCAAGGGCCTTGGCCGGGTTTGAACTACCGGTTGTTGGCGTAAATGTCGGACGATTGGGTTTTTTAGCCGATGTCACGCTGAATAATTTGCGATCCCAGCTAGGCCGAATTCTTGATGGTCAATACCGGCATGACAATCGTTTTCTGTTACAAGCTCATCTGAACAATGCTGAAAATCCTATCTGTATTGCGATGAATGATGTGGTAATACATTCACATCAAAGCCGGCATATGATCGAATTTGAAACTCATATCAATGGTCGTTTCTTAAACAGTCAACGTGCTGATGGATTAGTAGTTGCTACCCCGACCGGCTCAACGGCTTACGCCATGTCCGCGGGAGGTCCGATTCTTGATGTAGATTTGGACGCGGTGGTATTAGCATCAGTTTGTCCACATACCTTGAGCAATCGTCCTTTAGTTATTGCGGCCAGTAGCATTATTGACATCACATTAAGTGAAAATAATATTACTACGGCGATGGTTACTTGTGATGGACGACCCGGCCATGTTCTTGAACCTGGCGATAGTGTCCGTATTCAACGTCATGCGAACCGTATCGATTTACTGCACCTTGAAGATCATGATCACTACTCGATTTTGCGTGCCAAACTGGAATGGGGCCGAAAACTGACATGCTAACAGCGTTAACCGTCCGCCAATTGGCAGTAGTTGAAGATCTATCTCTTACATTCAAATCCGGCATGACCTCACTGACAGGCGAAACCGGGGCCGGTAAATCCATACTGGTCGATGCTTTGGGTTTAGTATTAGGCGATCGAGCTGATTCGAACATGGTTCGGCACGGCAGTGAACGTGCTGAAATAGAAGCTAGTTTTGATATCAGCCATAATCTGCCATTACAACAATGGCTTCAAGAACAAGAACTTGATGATGATGACCAATGTCATTTGCGCCGTACTATCAGTCGGGATGGTCGTTCCAAAGCTTATATAAACGCACGTCTGGTTCCATTAACTCAATTACGTAATATCAGTGAGTTAAGCATTGATATTCATGGCCAACATGAACACCAATCCTTGCTGCGCGCGGAAACACAACGCGAATTACTGGATATCGTAGCGAATAATAAAACTCTGCTTAAAGCCTTGAAAAGCGCCTATACCGAGTGGCAGCAGACCCAACAACAGCTCGCAGCTATACGCCAACAATCAGAGCAGCAATTAGCTCGCCAGGAATTATTGAATTATCAGATAAGTGAACTGGAGCCCTTATCTCTCAGCGAAAGCGGTATTGAACAATTGTTGCAGGAACAGCAACAGTTAGCACATGCCGCGCAGTTGCTTCATACTACTGAGTCAACCTTGCATCGTTTATTTGATCAGGATCAGGGCGCTGCTTACGATCTTATTGGCGCGGCTCTCACTGAGCTGGAAAAATTACAGCAGTATGAGCCTCGCTTTGCTGAGATCATTGAAACGCTTAATAGTGCCGCAATCAATCTGGATGAAACAGCAACTTCTCTGCGTCATTATCTGGACAGCGCCGATCTGGATCCATCACGACTTGAAGCCGTTGAAGCACAATTATCAGTTTTACATGATCTGGCTCGTAAACATCATGTCGAAATTGAAACCTTACCAGCCCACTATCAAGCTTTGTGCGATGAATTAAGCAGCCTTTCCAAGTCCCAGCAAAATCAAACCGAGCTGGCAAAGCAGCTTAAGATTCATGAAAAGCGTTGTCTGGAGCTTTGCGCCGAAATCCGTGCAAATAGACAGCAACAAGCAAAACCGTTAGCGGAAACTATAACCCAATCTATACAACAACTGGCCATACCTGCAGGTCGCATTGAATTTGTTATAAGACCTTTTGAGGAAGGCAAATTCACCGAACATGGTGCAGATCATATTCAACTATTAGTCACCACTAATCCCGGTCAGCCAGCAGGTGAACTGGCAAAAATAGCTTCGGGTGGTGAGTTGGCTCGGATAAGTTTGGCCATTCAAGTTGTTACAGCAGGCAAACGCAGTGTGCCGACATTAATCTTTGATGAGGTGGATGTGGGAATAGGTGGTGGTGTAGCTGAAATCGTCGGACAACATCTCAAATTACTGGCATCTACCCAACAAGTGATTTGTATAACGCATTTACCACAAGTGGCTGCGCAAGCTCATCAACAACTGCAAGTCACAAAAATTTTGGGTGAAGACAAAACGTACACCGAAATCAGTGAACTAAACCGTGAACAACGTATTGAGGAAATTGCACGAATGTTAGGTGGCATGAACCTGACCCAGAAAACTCGTTCACATGCGGAAGAGATGCTGGATCAGGGTCAAAACTAACTATCGTTCGTTTCTACACTCTTCGCGATTGCAAATACCATATATGTATAAGCTGTGATCGGTCATTTCAAAACCATTTGCTTTGGCAATGGCTTTTTGACGCTCTTCAATCACTTCATCATAGAATTCGATAATGCGATTACATTTCACGCAGAATAAATGATCATGATGTTCGCCGTCTTCCAATTCGAATACAGCATGACCGCCATCGATATTCAGACGTGAGACCAAACCGGCGCCTTCAAATTGTGTAAGCACACGATAGACAGTTGCCAAGCCAATTTCTTCACCCATTTCCAGCAAAGCTTTGTATACATCTTCAGCACTGAGATGGCGTTGTTTGGAATGTTCAAGGATCTCTAACACCTTCAAACGTGGCAGAGTAATTTTCAATCCCGCTTTTCTTAAATCTTGTCTTTCCATTATTATTGTTGCCTCGTAGAATACTTACGAATAGCGTATCATCGCACTTTCGTCATCAATACAGAAACAAATACTAAATGAAAAGCCTGCTTATTTATAGCCTTTCCTTGGTTATTCTCACGCTTAGCGCCTGTAGCAAAGATAAAATACCTGGTGTTTATCGAATAGATATTCAGCAAGGTAACCAGGTTACTCAGGAAATGCTCAGCAAACTGGAGCCTGGTATGACCAAAAGCCAGGTCTCCTTTGTAATGGGAACACCGATGCTAATTGATGTATTCCATCCTAATCGCTGGGATTACCTCTACAGTTTCCAGCCTGGAAGCGGTCCACGCGAACAACGTCGTATTACTTTATATTTTGATGATGAAGAAACGCTGGACTATATCGACGGTAACACGCGTATTGTTGAAAGTATTCAATTAACCGAAGAGCAGCGTACCGATACCAACGTCGTGGTACCACTTACCGAACAGAAAACCGGTTTTTTCAACAGTATGTTAAACCTAATCGGTTTGGGTGAAGAAAAAGTCGATACTATTGACGAGACAGATCCGGCTCTAGTGGAGCAAAAAGAAGCGCTTCCAGAGACCTCAAGAGAGCCGATGGGTGGCCAACCAGCAGGCCAAATCCCGGATATTCAATAAACGACGTTTAACTAGTTGATTCCTGAACCGGTTCAAATTGACCGGTTTGGGAATTAAAACAGAGTAATTCCCCAGCCGCTAAATCAAAGTACCAGCCGTGTAAGGTCAAACGACCATCTTCAACCCGCTCCTTAACGCATTCAAAACTCATCAGATTATCCAGTGAAACTAATACAGCTCTTTGCTCACAAGCTTTGAGTTGAGCGGGTTCATCACCATGATGATGCTGTTTAACCCAATCTTTTGCCGGCTGGGCTATTGATACCCATTGATGGATGAACTTGGAGTTTTGCTGACCATCGTCTTCCCAGAGCGCCCTGATTCCACCACAATCTATACAACAACTGGCCATAATATTCTCAACTTGCAGATTATTCACTGCAAACTCAAGTGCCGAACTAGTGCCATGATGCAAACCATCATTTTCACAAGGAGGTACCAGATTGGCAACGTTTCTGACAGTAAACAGATCACCGGGATCGCAATCCGTTAAAATTGCCGGATCAACCCGTGAATCACAACATCCCACCATTAACGTTTTGGCGGGCTGACCAGTTTTCATACTGGCGTAAAGACGACTGTCCTGTCCAAAATAGTGCTTTTTGAACCGCTGAAAACCTTCAATTAATCTATCTGTATTAGCCATCTTTTATGTTTGTCTCAAAAACTTCAAATAAGGGTTATGTTGTTTCTCATGTTCAATCGTAGTGACTGGTCCATGACCACTATGCACTCGCAAATGTCCTGGTAATTGAGCTAAGCGTTGTAAACTTTGCTGCATTATAGCTGGATTGCCCATCGGCAGATCAGTTCGGCCAACACTGCCTGAAAATAACGTATCACCCACAAAAATATCCTGCTCATCATAATAACAACCCTGCCCCGGAGTATGGCCTGGAGTGGAAATAAACTTAAGTGTGGTCTTACCTAACGGAATTTCGTCACCATCATCTATTAGATGATCGATACGACCGCATTGTCGATTAAATGCAGGTTGTCCAAACCAGTCGCCTTGAACAGGCAGTGTTTCAAATAGCGGAATCTCTTTGCGGGGTAAATATGTCGGCACATTAAATTGTGATTGCAAAGCGATTAATCCACCCGCATGGTCAAGATGGCCGTGAGTTAACAATATCATCTGGATATCTGGCGCTGGTTGAAAACTCAGTAATTTACTAACTAACTCGCCCGTTTCTCCAGTATCAACAATTGCACTGGCACCGGTTGCTTCATCCTGGATCAAATAGGTATTGACCTGAAATGCACCAACAGTGAAGCAGGTAATACGCATCGCTTATAACTCCCAAAAAAAAGCAGCTGGTAATGACACCAGCTGCTTTAATAACTTCATTTAAAACGTATTATTTGTCTGTTTTTTTCTGCGTTTCACGTGCTAAACGCATATTATTTTCAAACCAGTCACGTTTAATTTTTTGGGTACGCGCCAGATTGATATTGGCTTCATACCATTTCTGTTTGATATCCGCATGTGGATCGGGATGCAGATTCGCTTCATACCATTTTTTATGGCTTTCACGGGCCGCCTGCAGATTCGCTTCGTACCATTTTTTGTCACTGGCCGTTTGCTCATCACTGAACTCATACCAATGTTTATCGGTAGGCGTCTGATCCAGATTCGCCTCATACCATTTGCTATGTTGCTCACGGAATTTCGCTAAATTAGCTTGCTGGAAACTTCGTTTCAGATCGCTATATTGTGAATCAGCAAATTCATACCAATGTGTTTCGGTTGGTGTGTTATCCAGATTTGCTTCATACCAATGCTGCCGATTCGCTCTAACCGTTTCAACAGCACTGCGTAAATTGGCTTCATACCATTTTTTCTTGGTATCTAGGTGATTCACCATATTGGCTTCATACCAGTGAGTATCACGCTGCTGTGCAGGACGCTGATTGGCTTCATACCATTTAGCATTTTCGCGAGCGACTTTGGTGTTATAGGCAAACCAATCACGTTTGACTTGTTGAGTACGGGCCAAACTGATATTGGCTTCGTACCATTTCTTTTTGATATCCGCATGTGGATCGGGATGCAGATTCGCTTCATACCATTTTTTATGGCTTTCACGCGCCGCCTGCAGGTTCGCCTCGTACCATTTTTTATCACTGGCCGTTTGCTCATCACTGAACTCATACCAATGTTTATCAGTAGGCGTTTGATCCAGATTAGCTTCATACCATTTGCTATGTTGCTCACGGAATCTCGCTAAGTTTGCCTGTTGGAAGCTTCTTTTCAGATCGCTATATTGCGAATCGGCGAATTCATACCAATGTGTTTCAGTTGGTGTGTTATCCAAATTCGCTTCATACCAATGCTGCCGATTCGCTCTAACCGTTTCAACGGCACTGCGTAAATTGGCTTCATACCATTTTTTCTTGGTATCAAGGTGTTTGACCATATTAGCTTCATACCACGGACGTTCAGAATGCTGAACAGGATTCTGAGCCGCTTTGTACCAAGGCAGTTTTTTCATTTTATCTCTCACTGCGTTTGCGGATTGCAACTTAGCTTTAATACTGTCTATCGTTGCGTGATTGCTCTCGTACCACTTTGTTTTAATATCAATTGTGCTACTCATTGCGTTTACCTCTCTGGGTAGTTTTACAATTTGATACTACCCTAGAAGTTAAGCCTACCACAAGTAAAAGCATGTGAAGAAAACATGAAGCTAACTTTTATTCAAAGCAGTGCTTTTCCGCCTTTACCCGTTGTAACATGGCAATTTTCTGTTCGATCTGCTGAGTACGTCTTGCTTCTTTTTCATCCACCAATGAAGAGTAGCCTAAATAAGCTAATCCTAACCAGCCTTCAACAATTGGAATCGTATCAAAAACAATTAGTGTAGCGGCTAGTTTGTTACTTCCATCATTATAAAAATCCGGTTTATAACTGTACCGATACGGATGTAGCTGATTGATCGCTCCATCGATCTCCACACAACTATGTTTACGAATTTCGTCAGTTATCTCGACTATAGGTGGCTCGTAATAAATGGGTTCAGTCGGAACCGGTACAGGAGTCAAAGCCAATACTGGTAGTGCGATTAATCCCAGCGCCAAACTTGATAACTTAACAAAGAATTTATTCATGGCTGATATACCTAATCAATGAGTTATAACTTATTGACGTTAACGGCTGGTTGATTCATTTCTAAAATCTAATCATTCACTTCGTGACTGGTGTCTTTATCATGCTTATTCAACTCGGCCCAATTCGCCAGCCTGGCCGCTACTGCCGCATTAAAGGTGTTTTCAGGATAGTTACCCTGCTCATCCGCAACCCCCACTTCATGATCAGTCAGTATAGTAATCGCATCTGCAATATCATCAATGGCATAAATATGAAACAGCCCATTTTCAACCGATTGCCGGACTTCCGGTTTTAGCATTAGATGCTGCATATTACTGCGCGGAATTATCACACCTTGTGTCCCAGTCATGCCGACCAGTGAGCAGACATCATAAAAACCTTCAATCTTTTCATTAACACCACCGATAGCCTGCACCTGACCGAATTGATTCATTGAACCGGTAATCGCCATGGATTGTTTCAACGGAATTTTGGCGATGGCGGACAATAAGGCGCACAACTCTGCCACCGTGGCACTATCACCATCAATCTCCCCATAGTTCTGTTCAAACACAATACTGGCAGCCATTGATAAAGGTTTGTCAGCAGCATAAAACGAACCTAGATAGGCGGCCAGAATCATCACCCCTTTGGCATGTAGATTACCGCCTAATTCCACCTCACGTTCAATATCAATAATGGCATCATCACCATAACGACAACTGGCTGTGATACGCGTTGGTTCACCAAAATGAAAACCACCGATACTTAATACTGATAAACCATTAACTTGACCAACGCGTTTGCCGCTCACATCGAGCTGAATAATTTGCCGCTGGATTTGTTGATAAACCACGGTGCGTACCCTATCCACTCTTTGGAGACGTTGTTGCCAGGCGTGATTCACAGCATCAGCCGTTATTTCTGCTTGTTGATATTTTCGCGCCCAATAGGCTGACTCTCGCAACAGATCCGTCATATCGCCGATATGCAAGGATAACTGTTGTCCATCATTGATTGATCTAGCCGCATATTCGATCATTAAGGCAACGGCACCTTGTTGCAATGCAGGCAAATGCTCATTCATTGCAGTAGAGGCAATAAGTTTGGCCATTTGCATATGCGTTTCAGCAGTGCGAGGTAATTCGTCTTCCAAATCAGCCAGAACTTTGAATAATCCTGCAAATTCAGGATCCCATTCGTAAAGCTGATAATAAAGATCCCGATTTCCAAGCAGAATTACTTTAGTTGAGAGCGGAATCGGCTCGGGTTCCAGTGAGACAGTAGCCACTAAACTGTATGTACGCTCAAGGTTTTCCAGCGGAATTTCCGATGATTTTAATGCGGCTTTTAAACCTTCCCAGGCAAAAGGTTGTTCCAATAACTTTTCGGCATCAACAATTAAAAAGCCACCATTGGCGCGATGCAAAGCTCCCGCTTTGATCAAGGTAAAGTCGGTGACTAACGCTCCCATCATCGCCATGTTTTCAACACAGCCCAACAGGTTTTGATGATTCGGTTGATTGAGATACACCACCGGCGCGCCATGCAGTTCAGCATTGTCGACAATCAAATTGATCTGATAGCGCTTCAGACAATTATCAACGTTCACATCTTCCTGACGTTCATCATTTTTTAAAAACATGTCGATATTGCGTTGAATAT
>JAMDEF010000041.1:0-817 GCA_023488305.1 Gammaproteobacteria bacterium
AAAGACTCTGACAGCAGTTATTTGGTTATAAGCCCGCCGAATAATTGGTGATACCTTAGACATGGTGGGTTGGGCTGAGAAACAAGCCAATAATTCTGGGTTTCACGTGTTGGGCTTCAAACATTCAGCCCAACCTACATTTATTTTTTTCTATTATTCTAAATCATGTGAAGCGATGTATTGGCTTACGCAGTGTTCGACTTTAACAAACCTGAAGCCAACGTCAAAAATGCATCAACCGCTTTGATTGATGCAGCATGAGGATCCTCTGCATTGGCAATCCATAAAGATGCGCCAAACAAAGCACCATTAATCAGTCGTGCCATCGCCAGAGAGTCAACCTCCCGCAAAACACCCTCCTCCATCAGCTTTTCAATACTGAGCTGAGTATTGCGAATACAACAATTTTTACGTGGCCACTGCGAAGGATCACCTAATACAGCAGGACCATCCAAAAGCGTGATGCGCTGAATTTCCGGTTCACATGCCATATTCAGATAAGCGATTGAGCCATTAATAAACGCATCCCATGTGGTTGGGCCTTGCGACTTTATCGCTGATAGCCGTGTCGTCATTTCATCTTCAATCTGTTGAATGACGGCTTTCAGCAAGCCTTTTTTACCGCCAAAATGATGATACAACGCGCCGCGTGTCAAGCCGGCTTCTGCCGTAAGATCATCCATGCAACTTTCTGCGAATCCATATTGAGCAAACGATTCTCTCGCAGATTTAATGAGCTTCGCCTGAGTTTCGGCAATCATCTCTTCACGTCTTTGCGCCATTTTTTTCTCCAATTCTTTTACATACGTAGTGCATG
>JAMDEF010000041.1:923-6933 GCA_023488305.1 Gammaproteobacteria bacterium
CATCCCGTATGAGAAAGTAATTCCGCACTAAATTTAAGGCAATTATACATACGTTACGTACGCCATCTGACATACGAATCGTATGTAAGTTGCAGAATCGTAAATTTACTGAAAACCCGTTTCCAACCAGAAACTCAAGGAGAACCACATAATGAACACAGGAAACACCTTAAGATTATTTTTGCTGGGGAGCGTAGCAGCGATGGTCTTGTCCGCATGTGGTAATCCAGAAGCGGCTAATCAAGCAGAAGCGCCGCCCGCACCGGAAGTCAGTGTCGCACAGGTTGTAAGTGAGCGAATAACCGAGTGGGATGAATTTACTGGTCGTTTACAAGCACCGGAAACAGTCAATCTGGTGCCACGGGTATCTGGTTATATCGAACAAGTACATTTCACTGAAGGTGCCCTTGTAAACAAAGGCGATTTATTAGTGCAAATTGATCCACAGCCTTTTGCGGCTGAAGTCGCCAGACTCAAAGCTGAACTGCAAAGTGCGCAAAGCGCGTTAGCTCTGGCTGAAAACGAATATATCCGAGCGGAAAAGCTGAGTGTGGCACGCGCTATTTCTGAGGAGCTGCTAGATACTCGTTTAGCCCGTAAACAGCAAACCGCTGCAAATGTTGCCTCTGTGAAAGCGGCTCTACATCGTGCTGAATTGGATCTAAGTTACACCCGTATCACCGCGCCTATCAGTGGTCGGGTGTCTTATGCACAAATAACAGCGGGTAACTATGTAAATGCAGGTCAAAGTCAGTTAACCAGCTTGGTATCGACCGAGAAAATGTACGCCTATTTTGATGTCGATGAGCAAAGTTACCTGAAATATCTCCGCCTCAGCGAAGACGGTAAACGAGCAGATACACGTGATGCCGCAGCCAATCCTGTTTATATGGCGCTGGCCGACGACAGCAATTTCCAACACACGGGGAATATTGATTTTGTCGACAATAGTGTCAATCAGCAAACCGGTACTATCCGCATCCGTGCCAGTTTTTCTAACAACGACAACAAGCTTTTACCAGGCTTATTTGCTCGTATCAAACTGGTCGGTAGCGACTCGTATCAGGGCATTCTGATTGATGAAAAAGCCATCGGCACCGATCTGAATAACAAGTATGTGTTGGTGGTAAATGCTGAAAATCAGTTGGAGTATCGCGCGGTTAAGCTTGGTGAAAAGGTCAACGGGCTGCGTATTGTGCGTGAAGGTTTAACCGCAACAGACAAAATTGTGGTGAATGGCTTACAACGCGTGATGCCGAATATTCAGATAGAACCCAAACTGGTGAATATGGCAACCGAAGATCAATTAGCCGGTTTACGTAAAAATCAACAATTGCTGGATAACACCAGCTCCGCACTGACTGCAGAAATAGTAAGTTCGGCAGACAAAGGTTAAGGATAACGTCATGTTCTCGCAATTTTTTATTAAACGGCCCATTTTTGCGGCCGTTATTTCACTGTTCTTTTTAATTACCGGTGCTATCGCAGTCTGGCAATTGCCGATCACCGAATATCCTGAAGTGGTGCCTCCTACTGTCGTGGTGACAGCAAATTACCCTGGTGCCAACCCTAAAGTGATTGCTGAAACCGTAGCTTCACCATTAGAACAGGAAATTAACGGTGTGGAAGAGATGCTTTATATGTCATCTCAATCCACCTCAGATGGCCGCATGACACTGACTGTGACATTTGCCATTGGGACCGATGTTGATTTAGCCCAGACCCAGGTTCAGGCACGAGTCGATCGTGCTATGCCCCGGTTGCCACAGGAGGTACAACGCTTAGGTGTTGTCACCGAGAAATCATCTCCTGATTTAACCATGGTGGTGCATTTAAGCTCGCCGGATGATCGCTACGACATGCTCTATCTGTCTAACTACGCGCTGTTGAATGTTAAAGACGAGTTGGCACGTGTTAATGGTGTGGGTAATGTAGAGCTGTTCGGTGCTGGTGATTACAGTATGCGGATCTGGTTGGATCCCAATAAAGTCGCGGCTCTTGGTTTATCTCCAGCGCAAATTACTGCTGCGATCCGTGAGCAAAATCAGCAGGCGGCGGCCGGTAGTTTAGGTGCTCAGCCCAGTGGTGATGCAGAATTTCAGCTGCTGATAAACGTTAAAGGCCGTTTATCTACCGAGGAAGAGTTTGGCAATATTATTATCAAGGTCGGTGACAATGGTGAGGTCAGTTACTTAAAAGATGTTGCCCGTATTGAATTGGGCGCCTCGACCTATGCCCTTCGATCTTTATTAAATAATAAAGATGCCGTGGCTATTCCTATTTTTCAGGCCTCTGGTTCTAACGCAATTCAAATCTCTGACGATGTACGCGCCAAAATGGCAGAGCTATCAAAAAGCTTTCCAGATGGTTTAGCCTACGACATCGTTTATGACCCCACCGTGTTTGTTCGTGGTTCTATTGAGGCGGTAATAAAAACGTTGCTTGAAGCATTGGTGTTAGTAGTACTGGTGGTAGTACTGTTTTTACAAACCTGGCGTGCATCGATTATTCCTCTGGTGGCAGTACCTGTCTCGTTGATTGGTACGTTTGCCTTTATGCATCTGCTCGGCTTTTCGCTTAATGCCCTATCGTTGTTTGGTTTGGTATTAGCTATCGGTATCGTCGTCGATGATGCCATCGTGGTGGTTGAAAACGTAGAACGAAATATTCGAGAAGGGCTAACGCCAATTGCCGCTACGCAAAAAGCGATGAAAGAAGTCACCGGCCCTATTGTTGCTACCACCTTGGTTTTAGCAGCGGTGTTTATTCCTACTGCCTTTATGTCCGGCTTAACTGGGCAGTTTTATAAGCAGTTTGCCTTAACCATTACGATTTCTACCTTTATCTCGGCGATTAACTCGTTAACCCTTAGCCCTGCCCTGTCGGCACTATTGTTAAAAGCACCAGGCGAGAAAAAAGATCTGTTAACACGGGCCATGGACAAACTCTTAGGAGGTTGGTTATTTGGTCCGTTTAATCGCTTCTTTGCAAGGCTATCCCGTGGCTATGGCTGGTTAGTTAAAAAGGTTATCCGTTTTGGCGCGCTGGTTGGCATTATGTATATCGCACTGTTGGGGTTAACGGGTATGCAGTTTGCCACTACCCCATCCGGATATGTACCAAGTCAAGATAAGCAATACTTGGTGGCGTTTGCACAATTGCCAGATGCTGCGTCGTTAGAGCGTACTGATGCGGTGATTAAAGAAATGTCGAGTATTGCGCTTGAACAACCTGGTGTAATCAGTTCTGTTGCTTTCCCCGGACTGAATATTAACGGTTTTACCAACAGCCCCAACTCCGGCATCGTTTTTACCACCTTAAGCGATTTCAATGAGCGTAATGATCCATCAATGTCCGCCGATGCGATAGCTGCAGCGTTGAACCAGAAATTTGCCGGTATTGAAGATGCCTTTATTGCCATATTCCCGCCTCCGCCTGTACAGGGGCTTGGCACTATTGGCGGATTCAGGTTGCAAATACAAGATCGCGCCAGTCACGGTTACGAAGAGCTATACAACGTGACTATGCAGGTTATGCAAAAAGCCTGGGCTACGCCTGAGCTGACAGGTATCTTCTCCAGCTATCAGGTCAATGTGCCACAGCTGGATTTGGATATCGATCGCACTAAAGCCAAACAGCAAAATGTGTCGCTGGATGAGATATTTCAAACGCTGCAGGGTTATATGGGATCAGTGTATGTCAATGACTTTAACCAGTTTGGCCGTACCTATCAGGTGAATATGCAGGCAGACGAGCAGTTCCGTCAGAGTGCGTCACAAATCAGCCAGTTGAAGGTGCGTAATGCCAGCGGCGAGATGGTTCCACTGGGTTCTTTTATCAATGTTACTGATACAGCGGGTCCTGACAGAGTTATGCATTACAACGGCTTTACTACCGCTGAAATTAATGGTGGCCCTGCACCGGGTTATAGCACCGGTCAAGCTCAGGCAGCGATTGAGAAAATACTGGCAGAAACGTTACCCAATGGGATGACCTATGAATGGACTGAGCTGACTTACCAGCAAATTCTGGCCGGTAACGCCGGAGTATTTATTTATCCTTTGGTGATTATGCTGGTATTTATGGTGTTGGCAGCACAGTACGAAAGCTTAAGCCTACCGCTGGCCATTATTCTGATCATTCCGATGACATTATTGTCAGCACTGAGCGGCGTTTTAATCTATGGCGGGGATAACAATATTCTCACCCAGATCGGGCTAATTGTACTGGTAGGTCTCGCCACCAAAAATGCCATCTTAATCGTCGAGTTCGCCAAAGAGCTGCAAGACCATGGCATGAGTGCGATGGAAGCCATTTTGGAAGCAGGACGGCTGCGATTACGACCGATTCTGATGACCTCTATCGCCTTTATTATGGGCGTAGTGCCCATGGTGTTTTCAACTGGTGCCGGTGCCGAAATGCGCCAAGCCATGGGGGTGGCTGTGTTCTCCGGCATGATAGGTGTCACCTTCTTTGGCTTAATCCTAACGCCATTGTTTTATTACATGCTGGCCAAACGTGGCGAGAAAAAAGCGCTGCCATCGTCAACAGCAATAACCGATAAGGCGGAGACTAACCATGCGTAACACCCACAAACTTACGACTATTGCTGTATTGCTGATGTCATTAAGCGCTTGCGCTGTGGGGCCGGATTATCAGGCTCCTGCAAAAGTGGCCGATATTAACGTGAGCAGCCCGTATCAACAGGCAGAACTGACACAAAGCTGGTGGCAAGCCTTTGACGATGATTCGCTGAATCGGCTGATTCAACGGGCCCTGAACGAAAACCGAACATTGGCTCAAGCCAGAGCAAATGTCGACAGGGCTTATGCTGTGTTTCAAGATGTTGATAATGACATTCTGCCCAAAGGTACTTTGGACGCTGGCTATCAGGCCAGTGAAAATGCTGTGCTGCAGCCAACTAATGACAGTGTGATTATCCGAGGCTATAGCACCGGCGCTAATTTAAGTTGGGATTTGGACTTGTTTGGTAAATTACGCCGCGCCAGTGAAGCCGCCGAGGCTCAGGCTCAACAGGCTGATATTTTATGGCACGATGCTCAGGTGCAGTTAATTAGCCAGGTCGCAACTAGTTATGGTGAATACCGTGGTGCCCAATTGCGTTTGGTCGTGGCAGAACAAAATTTACAAAATCTACAGCAAAGCCGTGCCATCGTTATGGCCAGGTTGGAAGCTGGTATGGCTTCAGAGTTGGAGTTGGCACAAATAGACGTGCAAATGCATCAAGTTAATGCTGCTATACCTGCATATCGTGTCGCCCTGTTAACCGCGGATGCTACTTTGTCAGCTTTATTAGCACAGCGGCCCGGTCAGTTGGAAATTGATGATGTTCCTCGTTTACCGCAGTTAAAACAACCGGTAGCCGTTGTTGAAGGTGAAAACTACCTGCGTTATCGCGCTGATGTGGCAAGCAGCGAGCGAGTATTGGCTGCTCGCACCGCAGAGATTGGCGTGGCTACCGCAGATTTATACCCGAATGTCTCAATAAGCGGCTTTCTAGGTTTTTTATCTGGCCGAGGTTTATCGCTGGGGAGCGATACTAAAAGCTGGTCGGTTGCACCCAGTTTAAGCTGGCAGGCTGGGGATTTAGGATCAGTCAGGTCGCGCATTCGTCAGGCTGAAGCAAGCTCACAAATGGCGCTAGCTGAGTTTGAGCAACAAGTGTTTAACGCTATTAATGAAATGCAATTGGCACTCAATAGTTACAACCTCAGTCGTGAGCAGCAGTTAAGTACTGAATTGCAGTGGCAGGCCAGTAACAAAGCAGTAGATATTTCTCGTGAGCGTTATAACGCCGGTACTGGCGAATTCCTTGATCTGCTCGACTCGGAGCGAGAATTGTTACGCAGCCGTGATCAGCTGGCACAATTGCAACAGCAAAGCTTTATCCGTTTAGTTGAGATTTACCGCAGTTTTGGTGGTGGGATACAGTTGATTTAGCAAGGGTTGTTATATGAACAAGCTGTTGGGTTTCGTAAGTTGGGCTGAG
>JAMDEF010000164.1:0-4889 GCA_023488305.1 Gammaproteobacteria bacterium
CCGCTGGGAACAATTGAAACGTACCTATGCGGTTTAAGTTGCACAATATCGTAACCTTAAAACTGGTTCAATAGCATTAAAAAACAGACTGGGGGCGAGAAGAACGAGAAAGATTCACCTGGAACGACCAAAGCAGTTAAAATGGTCAGGTGACAAAAGAGAAAAATTCGGAATGGTGCCCAGGGGGAGACTCGAACTCCCACGTACATACGTACACTAGCACCTGAAGCTAGCGCGTCTACCAATTCCGCCACCTGGGCAAGAAGACGCGCATCATATAGATCGAGATAAAAACTGTCAATGACTGAACAAAACATAACTGACCCTTTTGAGGGTCGTGAAGCCGAGAAATACGACAATCCAATCCCTAGCCGCGAATTCATTCTCGAGCTCCTTAAAGAACACAATGCCCCGCTCTCCCGAAAACATCTTTCCAAACTCCTAGATATTAAAGGTGAAGAACAAACCGAAGCGCTACGCCGACGTTTAAGAGCAATGGAACGTGATGGGCAAATTTTACGTAATCGCAAAAATGCTTATGGCATCGTTTCCAAAATGAATCTGGTTAGTGGCCGTGTTATGGGCCATCCCGAAGGTTTCGGCTTTTTAATTCCGGATGAAGGTGGCGAAGATTTATTTCTTAGCGAGCGTGAAATGCGTGTGGTGTTGCATGGCGACCGTGCACTAGCGCGTATCAGTGGAACCGATCGTCGGGGTCGCAAAGAAGGTGCGATTGTTGAAGTCGTACAACGTGCTAATCAAACTGTGGTTGGGCGTTTGCAAGCCGATGCCAGCCTCTATTATTTGATCCCGCATAATCGCCGTATCAGTCAGGATATTATGATTCCTGCTCATGAATTGATGGATGCCAAAGACGGCCAAATCGTTGAAGCTGAAATTACTGAACATCCTAATAAACATCGCTCACCGCTTGGCAAAATTGTCGCCGTATTAGGTGACCATATGGCTCCAGGCATGGAAATCGACATCGCATTGCGTAGCTTCGAATTACCACATGTTTGGTCACCAAAAGCGCTCGCCCAGGCAGAAAGCTTTGGTGAAAACATTCCACAGGAAGCCATCAAAGACCGACTGGATTTACGTGAATTGCCATTAGTTACGATTGATGGCTCAGATGCCCGTGATTTTGATGATGCGGTATATGCCGAAAAGCTGGATTCCGGTAACTGGCGGTTATGGGTGGCAATTGCTGACGTTTCCTATTACGTCAAACCTGACGATGATCTTGATAAAGATGCTCAGGAACGTGCCACCTCGGTATATTTCCCGAGTCAGGTTATACCAATGCTACCTGAGGCTTTGTCCAATGGCTTATGTTCATTAAATCCGCAAGTAGATCGTTTGTGCATGGTCTGCGAGATGATCATTAATCAAGATGGTGAAATCGAATCCTATAAATTTCATCAAGCAGTGATGAATTCAAAAGCTCGACTGATTTACGAGCAAGTCGCCAGTATCCTGCAAGATAACGATGCCGCATTACGTGAACAATTCGCCCATGTACTTCCGGGACTGGAAACCATGTATGAATTGTTCCACGTCATGCTCAAAGCACGTGAAAAACGCGGCGCTATTGACTTTGAAATGACTGAAACGCAATTTTTGTTTGATGAAAACAGAAAGATTTCTTCCATCGAACCACGCACACGCAACGATGCTCATCGATTGATTGAAGAATTTATGATCGCTGCCAATGTGGCTGCAGCTCAATACCTCATCGCTAGTAAGCTGCCGGTTTTATATCGTGTACATGAAGTGCCATCGGTCGAAAAACTCTCAGCGCTTCGCGAGTTTTTAGGCGAACTTGGTTTATTTTTAGGTGGTGGTGATGCTCCTGAACCAGCTCATTACGCCTCATTATTAAAAACCGTTAGTAAACGTCCCGATGGGCATTTATTACAAACCGTTATGCTTCGTAGTATGAAACAAGCTGTTTATTCTCCGGATAATGTCGGCCATTTTGGTTTGGGTCTGGAAGCCTATGCGCATTTTACCTCGCCAATTCGCCGTTACCCGGATTTATTAGTACACCGTGCTATCAAGCATGCCATTACCAAACAGAAAAAGGCCACTTGGCGTTATTCAGAAGAAGCCATGGTTCAACTGGGCGAACATTGCTCAATGGCCAGTCGTCGGGCCGATGAAGCAACCCGTGATGTGGCTGACTGGCTCAAATGTGAATATATGCGTGATCGTGTGGGTGAAGTTCATGAAGGTGTCATCAGTGGTGTGACTGGATTTGGCTTATTTGTTGAACTCAGTGACATTTATATAGAAGGTTTAGTCCATGTCACTTCACTGAAAAACGATTATTATCAATTTGATGCCAGTGGTCACCGCTTGATGGGTGAAAGAACGCGTAAATCTTATCGTTTAGGCGATTCAATTCGTGTGAAGGTTGTACGTGTCGATTTGGATGAAAAGAAAATTGACCTTGATCTGGCTTAGGAACTGAATTTCCCTTGACCAGAAAAATAAAGGCAGTACAATTGTCGACTTCCTGAAAGTCACCCAATTAATTTGAGTGGCTTTTGAACAGATTTCTGTGGTGAATGTAGCTCAGTTGGTAGAGTCCCGGATTGTGATTCCGGTTGTCGTGGGTTCGAGCCCCATCATTCACCCCACTTTTTTGTAATCGTCTTTTGCCTTCATATCAATGTAAGTAAATAAACGATTCAGCATTATGTTTTAACAGTTGATTCAGGCTTGCACGCCACCCCCACTGTTTGTATAATGCGCCTCTTGTTGCCGGTGTAGCTCAGTTGGTAGAGCAACTGATTTGTAATCAGTGGGTCGTAGGTTCAAATCCTATCTCCGGCTCCATAAATTAAATGGTCGTGTTTATACACGGCCTTTTTTTTGCCTAAAATTCGGCTATAAAACCCTGCTCTATTCTCCCAGCAGTATAATCATAGTGCTGCAACGTTATATTTTGATCGATATTTACTTAAGATGAATACGATTTAAAAACGAAACCAAGTTTAATCACAATTAACTGCAATGAACGATTTACACGTCTTCAAGTCTGATAAACGGCTGCATTTCTGTTAAATTGTTTGACCTAAAATAAACCTGTAAACCTAACCAAGTGAGTGATGAATGTCTTATATCGAGACGACGATGAAAAAACTGCAACGAAGCAGTCCCGGGCAACCAGAATTTTATCAAGCTACAGAAGAAATTCTGCAATCTATCCGCCCGTTAATCGATAAACATCCACAATACCTACAGCAGAATATTATTGAACGCATGGTTGAACCCGAACGTCAGATCATGTTCCGGGTGGTCTGGCATGACGATGACGGTAAAGTGCATGTCAACAAGGGCTACCGTGTTCAGTTCAGCTCAACACTTGGCCCTTATAAAGGTGGCATTCGGTTTCATCCTTCGGTCAATGCCAGCACCATTAAATTTCTGGGCTTTGAGCAGATCTTTAAAAATGCATTAACCGGTTTATCACTGGGCGGAGGAAAAGGTGGTTCAGACTTTGATCCTAAAAACCGCTCTGAACAGGAAATCATGAGATTTTGCCAGGCATTTATGACTGAATTACATCGTCATATCGGCGCTACCGTCGACGTTCCTGCTGGTGATATCGGTGTGGGAAAACGTGAAATCGGTTATATGTTTGGTCAATACAAACGTCTGAATGGCAATTTTGAAGGTGTGTTAACGGGCAAAGGACTTAACTGGGGTGGCTCGTTGGTTCGTTCAGAAGCCACTGGATATGGTCTGGTCTATTTCACCAAAAATATGTTGCAAGCCCACGATGATAGCCTCGACGGTAAGAGATGTCTGGTCTCCGGAGCAGGTAATGTCGCGATTCATACCATTGAGAAATTGTATCAATTAGGCGCTCTGCCAGTTAGTTGCTCTGATAGCACCGGTACGCTTTATCATGAAAAAGGTATCGATTTAATACTTGTTAGAGAATTGAAAGAGCAACGCCGCAGTAGCTTAATCGACTATCTGGAATCACATTCCGATGCCGAATTTACCCCAATTGATAAATACCCCAAGGACGGCCATGCTGTCTGGCGCATAAAAGCGGATGCCGCTTTTCCCTGTGCAACCCAAAATGAACTGACTTTAGCTGATGCCAAAGCACTGTCAGAAAATGGAATTAACTGTATCGTTGAAGGTGCCAATATGCCTTGCACTGCTGACGCACAAGCCCATATTATCGCTACAGGCATGCATTATGGCCCTGCAAAAGCCGCCAATGCCGGTGGCGTGGCAACTAGTCAGCTTGAAATGGCTCAAAATGCCAGTATGATTCAATGGTCGTTTACTGAAGTGGATAAACGCTTGCAGGAGATCATGAAAGATATCTATCAACGCTGTTCAGAAACGGCCATAGAATTTCATCAGCCATGCAATTTAGCGTTTGGTGCCAATATCGCTGGATTCCGTAAAGTCGCGGATGCAATGCTGGAACAAGGGCTGGTTTAACCTCAACAATCCCTTCTCAATTTCAGGTCATAACAGGATAGAAAAGTGAGATCCTATTTGAAGATTGTCATGAGCACACTGCTCTGCCCATTAATTTTGGCTCCACCCGTTCAAGCCGGTGCCGTGACATTAACTATAATAGATCAGCATCGGCAACCGGTTTCCAATGCTGTTATTGAAATTCTCAACTCTGCTGAAATTAAAGGTTCACCATCCAATATTGCAGTTATTGATCAAATCAATAAAGCTTTTGTTCCTGAACAAATTATTATTCAACAAGGCCAGGCAGTAGATTTTCCCAACAGCGACAATATCCGTCATCACGTTTACTCTTTCTCTGAAGCCAAAACCTTCGAACTCAAACTATATGCCGATAAACCTGAGAAAGAAATTGTGTTTGAGCAACCTGGGGTGGT
>JAMDEF010000164.1:4899-6741 GCA_023488305.1 Gammaproteobacteria bacterium
GGGCTGCCCCGCTTTGTGGAAACCAGCGAACTGATCCTTACGCCGGAGCAGGGGCGGGCGGTGGCGCGGGAACTGGGGCAGGCGCCGGCGGCGCTCCTGAAAAATCATGGGGTGGTGGTGGTCGGATGTAATATTCATGATTCGATGATTGGTTATATTTATGTCGCCCAATCCCAATCCTTTATATCATCTGATTTAGGCATTGCGCATATTGCAGCGACGAATCCCTCCTCTCAAATTAGTATCTGGCATCCTTATGCTGCAAATGGTGCTGAAAGTCGTCAAACCTTTGAGGTAAACCAGTTAGAAAAAAATACTACCGGGGAATACATCGTTGAAATAGAGCTTACCCCACCTCCACCACGCGATTCTTTCGAGGATACTTTTGGTGCGATTGGGCATCACTAAATTACGTACGCAAATACTGTTATTTGCGTTAGCACTTGTTCTGATAACAACTTTAGTTATTCAAGCTATTTCCTGGTGGTCTGCCCATTAATTTTGGCTCCACCCGATAGCCCAAAACATCATCACGGCAGAAAATATTCTGCGTCAATACATCCGATCAACGGAAAACAATCTGGTCAACTCAGCACGCGTGCTGACCGCAGATTTCGGTTTTAAACAAGCAGTGTCTTCAGGAGATAAAGATACGATTGCCAGTGTACTGGCAAATCATGGAGCTCGTATTAATGCCGATTTAATGCTGTTGACCGACTTATCAGGTAACTTAATTTCGAGCAGCCGTTCGGGCAGTAACGACGGGGAAATACTGAGTCAAATTGTGCAAGATCTGCTACAAAAACCCGCTACAGCACACATCGTCATGCTGGATAATCGAATTTATGAACTGATTCTGCTACCAGTAATGGCACCACGCACCATCGCCTATAGTTTGGTTGGCTTTGAACTCAGCCAGACAACGTTATTTGAACTCAAAGATCTTACTGGGTTAGATCTGACTTTGATGAATAAAAACATTCCGGTTCATTCAACACTCGAAGGTTTTCCAACCAACAAACGCTTCGTTGATGAAATCAATGCAGCCCATTCCAGATGGCTATGGCTGGACCGGCCAACCTTTGTCAGTTCTGAATTTATGCCCGCCAGCAGCAGTGAAAACCCTATCAGCTTCCTATTTACCGCTGATTTAAGATCGATATACAAACAATATGATGATATGGCCTACCAAATCATCTTTATTGTTTTTTTAGTGGTGTTGCTTGCAACTCTTATCAGCACCATCATTGCGCATACCTTAACAACACCACTCGCAAAACTGGTTAAGACCGCCAATCAATTTGCCAAAGGTCATTATGATGCCTGGAGTGAGCCTGGCCAAGCCAGCAGTGAAATCCGTGATTTAGCCAGTGCATTGCGTACTATGGGTCAGGAAGTCAAACAACGTGAACAAGTGGTAACTTGGCAAGCACGCCATGATGCCTTAACCGGCTTATTGAACATTCACACCATGCGCAGCACTCTGAGTACGATTTTTCACGAGTATGGACAATGTGTCGTTATTGCCATGTATATCCAGAATTTCAGACAGATTAATGATCGATTGGGACCTGAAATTGCGGATGCCTGTCTGTCAGCTTTGGCCAATCGACTCAATAAATTTGAGACCGAGGCTGCCAAAACTAATGCACGTTTAGAAGGAATCGAATTTTTATCAGTGATTCAGCTCATCCCGAATCAAAATCCTAAAGACATTGTTGAAGATTTACTCGCAACCTTAGATCAACCATTTCAAATCGGTAATATCAATTTAAGTCTGCACTTCTATGCAGGCGTTTGCTGTTATCCAGAGCATGGCCAAGACAGTAAAGTTATGTTGCG
>JAMDEF010000124.1 GCA_023488305.1 Gammaproteobacteria bacterium
ACGATCAAGTATTAACCATTATTTGGAAGTTCGGGATGATAACCGTTTCCGTTATCACTTACACTTATATATACAGACTCGTCATTGCATTGCAAATTCACATTGACTTGAACATTTTCAGCACCGGCATGACGACTGATATTCGTCAGACACTCCTGAACAATGCGATAAAGTGTTAGCTGCCGAGTTTCATCCAGCTGACTAAAGTCCCCCTCTATTGATAGAACAGCATGGTGCTGAGGATGACGAATAACCCAGTCATTAAATAATCCCGTTACGGCGCCTTGTAAACCTAATTCGGTTAATTCGGGTGGACGCAAACGCTGTAACATAGAGCGCACAATAGTGGTCATGCGACTATGCACTGAATCAATTGCTGCCGCGCTGGTTTTCGCTTCATCCAACGAAGCCGAATGTTTTATGTTGTTTAAATCAAATTGTATTGCGGTTAAGTGTTGGCCAATCTCATCGTGTAATTCTGCCGATAAACGTTTGCGTTCTGATTCCTGAATAGTAATCAACTGCTGATTCAGCACATCAACCTTTTGATCGTTATCTACATAGCGTTGTTTCAATAGCTTGAGTTGCTTATTCACCGCCAATAATTGATTCAATCTTAACAAAGCAAAAGGGGAACGTGATTGCTGTGTGTTGTGATTTTTTTTTGGCAACATATCTGTTACCGGCCACAGAATCAGTGAGGCAATTACGGCAATAATCAAACTACCAATAAAAAAAGTCAAAATCAGTGGCATCACTGATTTTTTGATATAAGCCTTAATATCGTTCCATTCAGCCCGGAAGTTGGGGCTTATCACAATATCCCCTTTATGTTGTCCGGCAATAATAATCGGGGTGATGATGACTTCGGTATGGCCTAGATAAGCTTTCAGTCGTTTTTCCAGCCACAATGGCAAATCTGTAGGTAAATTAGCCGTCGAGGGATGATTCGAATCAAGTAATACACCATTATTTGCGATCAGCTCAATATCGACATGCGAGATATCGCGGAGGTCTTTTAGGTGAAACAATGATGACCATTCAGAAAGTGACAAGTCTTGTTGAGATAACGCCATTTCTACCCGAGCGATTTGTGCTTCGATGACATAATTCGCCACTTCAGTGGAAACATCCAATTCATGATCCACTCGAAGACGGATATCATCAAGCGTACTTTTGACACCAAGGCCACACATGATGATAAATACCATCACAATGAGCAGATTAACTTGGAGTATCAAATTCACCTGTTAAAGATCCTTAAAAACGCGGCTTAAAACCAGAAAATGAACAAGATTATAGTATGTAGATTAGGATCTGCAGCTGTAAGCACACTAAGAATGTGCGCTAGCCACCATAAAAAAACGATTGCAGATTAGCAAATAAGAAGGTTAAACGCGCCCTAGAGAGGGATTCTTGCCCGATAAAGTGCGGTATCAAATGGTGCTATATCAGGCTTCCAGCAAACCACTGCGAATTGCTAAGCGTGCTAATTCTGCTGAATTTGATACATTGAGCTTTTGTTTAATATTGGTATGGTGTGTTCCAACTGTTTTCGGACTTAAATTCAAAATATCCGCAATTTCATTCACTGTTTTACCTTCAGCCAACAATCTGAAGACTTCAAACTCACGTTGGCTCAATACATCAAGTGGGTTCTCTGAGCCGGTTAATTTTTGCATGGCAAGTTGCTGAGCGATCTCAGGGGCAATACAGGTTCTTCCTTGTGAAACCATTTCAACCGCTTTTAACATTGCTTCAGGTGCGCTGCGTTTAGGGATAAACCCCAAAGCCCCCGCTTGCATTGCACGGGTGGTAAATACGCTGTCTTCATGAACGCTTAGTACTAAAATTTTAGCGGTCGGCTCACGAGCAATAATCCGTTCAATAGCTCCCACCCCACCGATGCCCGGCATGGAAATATCCATCACCACGACATTGGGATGATATTTTGCAAAATCCTGCACCGCCTGCTCGCCAGAGCCGGCTTCAGCGACTACCTGAAATTTTTCTCCATCTTCCAGTAAGCGACGAAAACCGGCGCGAACCAATTCATGATCATCAACCAGTAATACCGTTATTTTATTTAGACTCATGGTGAACATTTACCCCCAATGGTATGGTGATGGTCAGGTTGACACCTGCGCCCAACTGACTTTGCAGATCAAATTTTCCTCCTAGACTTTGCGCTCTTTCACGCATGCCTAGCAAGCCAAAATCCACATCCGAGTGGAAATCATTAACAACCATGCCTTTGCCATCATCTCGAATATTAATGGTTAATTGATCCGTCGTTTCATTTTTATTCCGTATCACTGTCACCATAATATTCTCTGCATCAGCATGTCGAACCGCATTGGTTAATGCTTCCTGCACTACACGAAATACCGTCATATTTGTGGCTTCATCAAAACCATTTAACTGGCCTTCGGTAATCAAATTAAAGTGAATATCGGGCTGACGTTGCTGCCATTTACTGATACTTTCTTCCAGAGTAGCCATTAATCCCAAATCATCTAATGGACTGGGTCGCAGACGGGTGATCATGTTATGCACAACGTCATAGATATGACTGGCTGTATCAATAATCGCCTGTGCACTTTGAAAAATTTTGTTATCACTGGTTTCAGAACGATTACGGATTAATACAGCATCGGTTTTGATTGCCGTCAGGCATTGACCTAATTCGTCGTGTAATTCACGTGCCAGGTGACGGCGTTCCGCCTCCTGAACCTGGTTCATATGGTTGGTTAATAAGCGGGTTTCGTATAGCTGAGCGCGGGCTTTTTCAGCTTGTTTGTGTTCAGTGATATCTCGCAAAGTACAGATCATGCCGGCAACACAGCCATCATTTTCGGTGAGCGGTACTGTGGAGATTAACAAAGAAAGTAATTCGTCATTATTGCGTTTCAATGTGGTTTCTAAGTTTTCAACCGATTCAAAACCGTTTAACACCCCAATAATTCTGTTTCGATCCTGTTGAAAAGGCATCGAAGCCAGAGACTCACCTAACAAATTCGGGACATCGGCAAACAAACGTTCGGCCGCCGCGTTACAAAAAGTAATATACCCAGCATGGTCTAGTGAGAGAATGGCATCACCGGATTGCCTGACTAGCATTGCCAGGCGGCGGTTTTCTGTTGAGCTTTGCTCCAAAGCATCACCGACCCGGTTGAAGCTTTGGCTGATTTGATCCATTTCTTTCAGCGAAAATCGTGGCAAACGCAGATGCAGATCACCACGCTCGAATCCGGCTAATGCATCAAGCAAACGTTGCAAAGGACGAATGACCCAGCCGACGCCCCAATAAATCAGAAAAGCCACTATCACAAAGATAATCATGCCAAGGGCCATAATGGCGCGAACATCTTGCCAGCGCTCACTGATTTCCATCATTGGCGCAGGATAAATAACCATATGACCGGTGCCAAAACGCTTTGACAGAGGGGAGACATCGGGGAACAATAATTTTACAAACCAGACAGGTGGTTGCACCGCTAGCTCTTTGTCTGGCATTCCTTCAAACATCAGACCTTGCCGATCAAATAGTAGAATATGCAAACTGCGAATTTCACTTAATGCGCGCACTAATTCATGCATATGTTCACTAACGCTGGTATTTCTGGTCAGAGCCCCCCCCGCCAGCGTGACAGTAATAATATGTGCTGTCGCATCCATGGTGGAAATAACCTCGGCTTCGACAGAACGTTTAGCATTAGTTATCAGAATTACCGCGCTGCCCAGCATCGACAGCAACAGCAATAAAGCAAAAAACAAATTAGCGCGAAGTTTCAGGCTCATACGACGGTAGTTTCCGCAGTTCCTTTAGCACCGATATTATCCACCCAACGCAAGCGTATGACATCCCCTGCTTCCCCACCGGTCAACTGAAACGCAAAGTATGGATTACGCGATGTCGCTGTACCACATTTGATGGTTAATACTTGATCGTCGTTGCGCCAACAGCGAATATCCTGAATAAACTCTGCCGGGATCAGTTCATCTTGCTCATTCTTGCCACGGCCTGTGTGCATGGGATGCGCCAGTAAAATTCGCACTACCGTATTGCCATCCTGCAGTTTAGCCCGAATTCTGTCTCTGGATTTTATGGCCATCAGGCACACCCGCCAATATCAATTTCCACATAACGACTGGTTCGATAAAGCTTATCGTCCGCTCTAACCATGGCAATGATTTCTGAATCTTCGGCAACTTTGAGCATGGTTTTAAATGGAAAACTCACCGCCGATGTTGGTTCAAGCGCCATGGCTAGAGGAAATGGGTTTTTTTCAACTAACAAAGCCACACGTTGAATATTTTGTAAGCTGCTACTGATTTCAACAGGCACTGTCGCCCCATTCACGGCATAAGTCGGTGGTGAACCAATGGTAAATTGAATCGCCTCTTCATTGACTTCTTCAGCTTCTCCAAGGAACGTTAAAATCGCATCTTCTAAGGTTTCTGCATTGAAGGCATCTTGGGGCCAATGTGCTAGCAGCACCCGAGGAATCACTAAACCACTGGCAGCAACTAACGCTAATGTCGAAGCGGATATGGATTGTTTAATTAACGTACGACGATATTCGTCAAATTTTTCGGTCATCGAACTTGTTCCATCATCGCTAAATCCATTTCAATCTGACGTAGTCTTGAACTGATTTTAGAAAGTTCAAACTCATCGCCACGAGCATAATCTGCCGCAATGCGTAATTGATCAGCTGCTTGCATTAATCTTCCCGAGCTATGGTAATGCTCAGCCAACCAGACATGCGACTGACTTTTCTGCCCCATATCACCATAAGCTTGGGCCAATAATCTATATAAAGTGGCTGAAGACTCACCAATATCAAGCTGGCGTTGCAAAATGGGAATCGCTCTCCTTGGTTGGTTAGCTCTTAACAAAGCTTGCACCTGCTTGATAGACAGCGCCCAATCATCTGGATAAACCCGTTGGAAATCATTGTAGATAGCCAATGCTGCATCCATTCTTCCCAAGGCAATTTCAATATCGGCCAAGGCCAGATGATAGCTCAACCGATTATCGTCTTTAGCGATCAAGTCATTAATTTGATCGCGAGCCTGCGTCAAATTACCGTTTTTTAATAATGCCAAAGCATAACCATAACGGGTAATAGATTGGTCTTCTGACTGGGTTTCTTTCAACTTGTCTTCGTAGGTTTTTATCAACTCACGCATATTGGTCGATGACATCACCCGTAACTTTTCACGCATCAGATAAAACTGTTCAACATCTCTCAGTTGAGGGCGAGGTTCATAATTTGCAGCGCGGCCTCTGGCATCTGCAATACGAGATACGGTAATCGGGTGAGTTCGGAGAAATTCGGGTATTTGGCTGCCACCATAAAAGCGGCCAGCAACTTGTAGCCGTTCAAAAAAGCGCGGCATTGCATGTGGATCAAACCCTGCATTGACCAAAGTTTGCATACCCAGATTATCGGCTTCAGCTTCATGCGCACGACTATAATCCAGTTGCATCTGCACATTACCTGCCTGCACAGCCATAATCGCAGCAGAACCAACACTTGGATCGGCCACACCCAACAATGCAGCCGCGATCATTGCGGCAGTCATTGGCACACTCATGCGTTTGGAGCGCTCAAAGTTACGTAAAATATGGCGTTGGGTGACGTGGGCTATCTCATGCGCCAGAACCGACGCTAATTCAGCTTCCTCTTCACTGGTTAACATCAAACCAGTATTAATTCCGATAAACCCGCCAGGAGCGGCAAAAGCGTTAACCGAGGTGTCAGGCACCACAAAAAAAGTAAATGGACGGCCCGGGTCATCGCTGTTCGCCACCAATCTATTTCCCAGCGAAGTTATATAACTATTAACTTCCGGATCCTCAACTAATGTGACAGTTTGTTGTAGCCGCCAGTAAAAGGATTGACCCACCTGGTACTCTTCAATAGGCGACACTAATGCACCAGCACTGTCTCCCATCTCTGGCAGTGCAATGTCCAAATTAGCCTGAGCTGTGCTCACACTGCTAATCAATATAATGAATGACGCGATCAGATTTTTCATAACGCCTATAGACCTTGGCTTATTAAGACCGGTTCCGCAAAGACAAAAACGCCACTTGCGTTTATTATGTAAACGCATATGTTAAAGGAAATCAGTATGTCAGATTTTGATACAGAAATTGATACCTCGGGCTTAAACTGTCCGCTTCCAGTGCTCAAAGCTCGCAAAATGCTTAATGAAATGACCTCTACGCAGCGACTTCGACTCATCTGTACCGATAAAGGTGCGCTAAAAGATATTCCGGCTTTTTGCAAAATGACTGGCAATCCCCTGTTAAGCAGCGAAGAAACTGACGGAAAGCTGTATTTCATCATCGAAAAAGGGGCATAAAGCATGGCCAAAAAACTCGCCATTATCGCCAGTAAAGGCACCTTAGACGGGGCTTATCCGCCATTTTTGCTGGCATCAACCGCGGCGGCATTAGGCTTTGAAGCGAAAATATTTTTCACTTTCTATGGTTTGCAGTTACTGAAAAAAGATTTGTCACTCAAAGTATCGCCTCTGGGTAACCCAGCCATGCCGATGCCGGTTCCAGTGCCCAGCATCGTACAGATTATTCCTGGCAGATGTCACT
>JAMDEF010000083.1 GCA_023488305.1 Gammaproteobacteria bacterium
GATGACCCCAGTGAGTCGCAGACCAAATGTTTTAGAAGAAATGACTTCTGCATCTTCATATTCCAGCAGATAACCGTAGCCTTCCAACTTGCCAAACGGTAAACCACTGTACTGGGCATTGAGAAAATGGGCTTTCACATCAATCACGCCATTTTTAATAACACCGGTGGAGATAAGATCAGAATCACGATCATCACCAAAAATGGTGTTAATTTTATTGACGTAGGCATAACTCAACTGAGTATCTGGCAATGAGGTATTTTGCAGCGAAAATGCATCAAAAGTTTGATGATTCTGCCGCCATAACACATTACCAATATAACGATGGAATGGTGCATCACGATAGGTAATTTGCTGACGACCAAATTTTGCCACCGTGTCAAAACCCTGATAACTCAAATAGGCCTGATTGACTTCAGTACCATCCGGATCAGCAACTACCGAGTACTCGGTCTCTCCATTCGTTGTACTGTTGTAATTATCACCACCTAAATCGGTCACATTCTCAAATTCAACAAATGCCCCAAAACCATTTAAACGGCCAGTTTCATAACCCAATGTAGAACGCACAGTAAATGCATCGGCATCTTTCAGGTCATTATCCTGTTTGACTGACTCATAACGGGCACGTGCAGAAAAACTGACTTTACCGCCGGTCAGCGCTTCCATAAAACTGTCTTTTTCAGCAGCGGCTGCAGTGATTGGTAATGTGCCAATCAAGCTCGCCATCAACGTCGTAGCAGAAAATGTATAAAATTTTGACATGATCCTTCCTTATTCACGGGACGCAGAAACTCGTTTCGACGTCCGAAATATCAAAAAATAGAGATTGATTTGCCACGACGTTGTGGCTGCATACGCGCTGGGCGGTTCGGAGGGAAATGCATCATCGTAAATGCACAGCACTCGTCAATTTGGTTTGGCAGAAATTATCTCTGCCATAACAACCGTCAGGGATTAGCTAACAGTTGTTTTAATTCGGGAATGCAGGAGCCACAGTTGGTTCCTGCTTTTAAACAACGGCCAATATCGTCAACTGATTTGGCTTCACCTTTACGGATAGCATCCTTAATCGTGGTTTCACCGACTGCAAAACAGGCGCATACCAATTTGCCTTTATCCTGCTGTCCTGGACCCGGACGACCTGCCAGTAAACTTTGCCGGGCAGCCGCATCTAATGTTTGTTCAACAAATAATTGCGACAACCAGCCACGTTCCGGCAAATGATGATCGGCAGCCAGAAACATCACAGTCTGTAATTGATTATCGACAATATTGGCAGCGCGATAGCGACCTGCCCGCTGGTCACTGAATTCCAACCATTCACCCAGTTGCTCGGTAAGGTTCTGAATCCATTCAAGTGGTTGTTCTACCCAGTTTTCACCAGCCAGTTCGTAGCGCCAGAACTGCTGACCTTTGACCTTGACCCAATAGGCTGTTTCAGTGAGGCTCAACGGCTGACGGGATAAAATAAACCCATGCCAACGCGGTAAAAATGGTCTTACATTTACTGGAGTATGTTTAGATTCAGGTTGTCCGGAAATCGGATCGGTAATGGGGGCGACCAGTGTGTCGACCCGAGCCTGAGAAGCAAATTGACCATTCCAGTGAATCGGCACAAAGATACTGCCTGGCCGTTGATCCTGAGTTAGATTAACCCGTCCGGTGAGTCGTCCCCATTTACTTTCAACTTGGGCCAGGGCTTTGTTTTGGATCTGCCAGTGCCCGGCATCTACCGGATGCATATCAATCATCGGTTCACTGATATGAGCATTTAGTCTGGGGGCACGACCAGTGCGAGTCATGGTATGCCATTGATCACGGATGCGGCCGGTATTAAGTACTAAAGGATATTCATCATCCACTTCGTTTTGCGGATAATGCGGATCTACCGCAATCATTCTGGCTTTACCGGAAGCCGTATAAAAATGATTATCGACAAACATTCTGGCCGTACCCTGAGGGGCATTATCAGTTATCGGCCATTGAATCGGTTGTAGTGATGCATATTCCTGCTCGGTGATGTCTGCCAGTGCACTGATATCAAAATCACGCTCGCCATGATTTTCAAATGCTGACAATCTGGCATGTTCACGAAATACATCCACGGCAGTTTCAAACTCAAACTGTTCGGCAAAACCCATGCGTTTGCCAACTTCTTTAAGCATCCACCAATCTGCTTTAGCTTCTCCAGGTGCTGGTAAAAAAGCACGCTGATGGCTGATACGTCTTTCTGAATTCGTTACCGTGCCATCTTTTTCGCCCCACCCCAATGCTGGAAGTAAAACATCGGCAAATTCGGTGCAATCCGTCTGCTTTTCAACTTCAGAGACAATGACCAGTTCGCATTGCTTTAATGCTCTTTTGATCTGATCGGCATCGGGGATACTCACTACCGGGTTGGTGGCTACAATCCAGACGGCTTTGATCTCACCACGTTCAATTGCCTGAAACATCTCAATGGTTTTACGACCGGGCGTATTAGTTAAACGATCGGTGTTCCAGAAACGTGACAAACGATCATGATGTTCCGGTTTGTCGATCTCCATATGAGCAGCCAGCTGGTTACTCAGACCACCAACTTCCCGCCCGCCCATCGCATTGGGTTGTCCGGTAATAGAAAATGGGCCCATTCCGACTTTGCCAATCCGGCCGGTTGCCAGATGACAGTTGATAATCGCATTACATTTATCGGTGCCACTGGTCGACTGATTAACGCCTTGCGAAAACAACGTGATAGTTTTTTCAGTCGAAGCAAACAATTGATAAAACTTGGCAACATCAGCTTCTGATAATTCCGTTTGGCGGGCCACTTGAGGAATATTAGCAGCGGTTTTGCTGGCCGAATCCAATGATGATGCAAATCCTTCGACATACTGTTCAAGATAATGCCAATCAATACAGTCATGCTGTTTGAGATAACTCAGCAAGCCGTTAAACAGAAAGGCATCGGCACCGGGACGCAATGGCAGATGTAAATCAGCGATATCACATGTCGCCGTTTTGCGTGGATCAATCACCACCACTTTCATATTCGGCCGGTTTTGTTTGGCCTGGGTAATACGTTGAAATAATACTGGATGACACCAGGCGGTATTGGAACCGATAATCACCAACAAATCGGTTTGTTCGAGATCTTCATAACTGCAGGGCACAGTGTCGCTGCCAAATGCACGTTTATGAGCTGCCACTGCAGAGGACATACACAAACGGGAATTGGTCTCGATATTGCCGCTGCCAATAAAGCCTTTCATCAGCTTATTGGCCATGTAGTAATCTTCGGTCAGAATTTGACCCGACACATAAAACGCCACTGCATCCGGACCATGTTCATCAATAATCTGTTTAAATTTTTCACTAACATGATCCAGCGCGGTGTTCCAATCGACCCGTTTACCATCCACCTGTGGGTACAACAAACGATTATCCAGACCGACGGTTTCACCTAATGCCGATCCTTTAGAGCACAAACGTCCGAAATTAGCCGGATGGGCCGGATCACCTTTTATAGCGACTGTTCCATCAGCCTGCGGCGCTGCTAAAACGCCGCAGCCGACGCCGCAATAAGGACAAGTTGTTTGTGTTGCGAGTTGTGCCAACAGTCAATCCTCAGAGTGAGATGTAAATCATGCCGTCTTCGACTTTGGTTGCAAAAGAACGGGTGCAACCTTCGTCCGGTCCAGTTGCTTCTCCACTGCTTAAAGCAATGACCCAGTTATGTAATGGGCAAGCAACACGTTTATCGTAAACAATCCCTTGCGATAACGGGCCTTTTTTGTGCGGACATTGATCAAATAAGGCAAATACTTCATCACTACTCGTGCGAAAAATCGCCACATCCCCATCCGGTGTGGTCATCACTCGTGAGCCTTTTTGCGGCACACTCTCTACTGGTCCAACTTCAGTCCAATTTTGCATCTTTTTTTAACCTACTTGCTTGATGGGAATATAGTTTTCACGTTGTTTGGCAGCATGTTCTGCCCAAGGATCATCTTGCGATCTTTCCTGTGACTCATAGAACCGCTGTGCCAAGACTTTACGGTTTTCATGATCTTCAACCACTTTAGCCTGCACACTTTTCAGACCTACCCGTTCAATCCACGGCGCGGTACGTTCCAGATAATGAGCATCTTCGCGGTAAAGCTGCATAAAGGCTGCACAGTATTCCATTGCTTCTTCTTCAGTGACGACTTTGCAAAGGAAATCGGTTGCCCGAACTTTGATACCGCCATTACCGCCAACATGCAATTCATAACCTGAATCCACGCAGACAATACCAAAGTCCTTGATGGTGGCTTCTGCACAGTTACGCGGACAACCTGATACAGCAATTTTGAATTTATGCGGTGTCCAGGAACCCCAGGTCATTTTTTCAACCTTGATGCCTAAGCCGGTTGAATCCTGAGTACCAAAACGACACCATTCAGAACCAACACAGGTTTTAACGGTACGTAATGATTTGCCATAAGCATGACCTGATACAAAACCGGCTTCACTCAGATCGGCCCACATTTTCGGCAAATCGTCTTTTTTCACACCCAGTAAGTCGATACGCTGACCACCAGTAATTTTTACGGTAGGTACATTATATTTATCGGAAATATCAGCAATAGCACGTAATTCATTGGCATTGGTCACCCCGCCCCAGATCCGTGGTACCACTGAATAGGTTCCATCTTTCTGGATATTGGCATGAACCCGTTCGTTGATAAAACGTGATTGCGGATCATCCTGATAATCCGGCCAGGTGCTCAGCAGATAGTAGTTCAGTGCTGGACGGCAAGAGTGACAGCCATCAGCATTTTTCCAATCCAAAGCGACCATTAAATCAGATATGGTTTTTAAACCTTGATCTTTAATCGCATTTTTCACTTCACCATGACTCATGCTGGTGCAACCACACATGGCTTTTTTGCTTGGTGTATCGTTAAAATCGCTGCCCAATGTTGATGCCAGAAGCTGTTCGACTAAACCAGTACAGGAGCCACACGATGCTGAAGCTTTGGTATGGGCTTTGACTTCATCGAGAGTAAACAGACTGTGTTTACTGATAGCCTTGACGATATCGCCTTTGCATACACCGTTACAGCCACAGATTTCAGCATCATCCGGCAATCCATCAACCGAGTTGGTCGCACCATGACCGGAATCGCCAATATGATGCTGACCAAACAACATATTCTCACGAATACTCGACACATCCGTGCCATCACGCATTAACTGAAAGTACCAGGCGCCATCCACAGTATCACCATATAAAACGGCACCGATCAGTTTGTCGTCCTGAATTACCAGCTTTTTATAGACATGGCGGGCAGCATCTTTGAACACCAGATCTTCGGTGCTTTCATCACCAATAAAGTTACCGGCAGAAAATAAATCAATACCGGTGACTTTCAGTTTGGTAGAGGTAATAGAGCTGACATAACGGGCAATACCCATCTGGGCCAGATGATTAGCACAGACTTTTGCTTGTTCAAACAACGGTGCTACCAGACCAAACGTTGCACCACGATGCTGAACACATTCACCGACTGCATAGACTTTAGGATCGAAGGTTTGCATGGTGTCATCGACCACAATACCGCGCTCGCAATGAATGCCAGCAGATTGTGCCAGTTCGATATTGGGGCGAATTCCGACCGCCATGACCACTAAATCGGTGTCGATTTCAGTACCGTTTTTAAATACTATTTTTTCAACTCGTTTTTTACCTTCAATCGCTGCCGTTTCGTGCGACATCAGGAATTTAAGCCCTTTGGCCTGTAATTCATTCAACATCAAATCGGATGCCGGTTTATCCAATTGCTGATTCATCAATACATCAGCGATATGCACGACGGTAACTTCCATGCCTTGAATCATCAAACCATTGGCTGCCTCAAGACCTAATAAACCACCACCGATAACCACGGCTTTTTTGTAGGACTTGGCTGTTTCAAGCATTGTGTCGACGTCAGCAATATCCCGGAAGCTGATAACGCCCGGTAAATCCCGGCCCGGTAATGGCAACATAAATGGGCGAGAACCCGTTGCCAGTAACAAACGATCATATTCAAATACTTCGCCTTCAGCTGTTTCCACTTGGCGACGAACACGATTAATATGGGTGATTTTTTTACCGGCATGTAAGGTAATGCCATTGTCGATATACCACTGACGATCATTAATCATGATTTGATCAATAGTTTTATCGCCAGCCAGTACTGGTGAAAGCATAATACGGTTGTAGTTACCGTATGGTTCATCACCAAAAACGGTAATGTCGTATTTTTCGGGCGCTAACTTGAGTAATTCCTCCAGTGTTCGTACACCGGCCATACCATTACCAATCAGCACTAATTTTTCTTTCATGGATCGCTCCTGCATTTCGATTAAATATGCTTGAGCAAGCACTGTGCCAATAAGTAACGTATTAATTTAATTGAATATTAAATTTAAACAGGTAAGTAACATGCGACTTTGTGGTGCAAAATGGTGCATCGCGCACAAAGATGGTGAATTAAGTTTTGTTGATCCTCTAGCCCTAGGGCTTGTTTATCTTTCATATCCGCCTCTGTT
>JAMDEF010000125.1 GCA_023488305.1 Gammaproteobacteria bacterium
GTGCAGCAGGGATATTGAAGGTTTTGTTTTATTGGAGTGAGTTTTGAAACAGAGTAACGTCTTTGATCAAATTCATACTCTCCAGCGGCTTGCAACAGTAAATAGTATTGAGTCCGTATTTCGTCAGTGTTGTAAGACTCACTAGCTGCCGTAATATCCATCTGCCGCCACTGGGTAAACCCGGATGACAACATAAAAAACAATAACAGGATAAACACCACGTCAATTAAAGGCGTTAGGCTAATTAAGCGACGTTTTGCTGCCAGCGGGTGTTCAAGCAACATTTTTTAAGCTTTCAGCTGGTTTTATTGTTGATAGTTTTATAAAAGGTGCATGTGTAAAAACCTGTGTCACTCCATCGTTGATCAGGGCTGCCACTCGCTCTGTTTTCCGCTCCAGCCAGTTATGTGCTAGTACGGCAGGTATTGCCACCGCAAGCCCTATGGCTGTGGTTAATAAGGCCTGCCAAATCCCTCCAGAAAGCACTGCAGGATCGACCTGACTGCCTGCCAATTCCATCTGCTGAAAAGCCAGGATCATGCCGAGAACCGTACCAAATAAACCTAATAACGGACTTAAACTGGCAATGACTTCCAGTGGACGCAGATAACTGCGTAATTGATTGATTCGTAAACTGGCGACCCGCTGTAACTCTTCTTTAAGTAATTCTTTGGGGATCTCAGCCTGTCTCAAACCTTCCATAGTTAACGCTAATAATTCATCTAATGGTTTAGAGATTTTCAGCACGCGAATAGCCTGTTCAGGCTCATTTTGTTTCCATAACGCAATGGCTTTATTTGCAGTAGCAGTTGATTCAGGCGCTATCAACATCATTTGCCAGATTTTGATTAATACAATACTGACCGCAATGATCGAAAAGCCCAGCAAAACCCACACGACGGGACCGCCAATATCTAATAACTCTTGTAAAAGCGTCAAAAAAGAAGGAGTTTCGACTTCATTCATCGTCGAGCACTGCCCAGTGGGTAGTTCGAAAACATGATTAGCACTGAGTAACTGGAATGTACCGATATTATTTAACGTTTGTGATTATGAAATACCCATCCTAAAAGTCATTATGAAAAATGCGATATAACCACAGAACAAAGCTCACAAGTATCATTAATAATATTGGAGCAACACGATGAATTCCCAAAAAAAAGCCCCGCTAAGCGGGGCTTTCAAATCTAAGCTGAATCAGCTGATTTATTCTGCTTCTGCTGCAGTTGTCTCATGAACCGCTTTCATGCTCAAGCGAATACGGCCCTGGCGATCAACTTCCAAAACCTTCACTTCAATCATGTCACCTTCAGACAGTTTATCGCTTACATTTTCCACACGCTCATCAGAGATTTGTGAAATATGCACCAGACCATCTTTACCCGGCAGAATGGTAACAAACGCACCAAAATCCATCAGCTTGGCAACGCGGCCCTGGTAAATCTTGCCTACTTCGACTTCAGCAGTGATTTGCTCAATACGGTGTAATGCATCCTGACCTGCATTAAAATCAGAAGAGAAAATCATCACCGTGCCATCATCTTGGATATCGATGGTCGCGCCGGTTTCTTCAGTGATTGCACGAATGGTCGCACCACCTTTACCGATAACATCACGAATTTTATCAGCGTGAATTTTCACTGTGATAATGCGTGGAGCAAACTCAGACATTTCCTGACGGTGTGTTGAAATTACTGCATTCATTTTTTCCAGAATATGCAAACGACCATCACGGGCTTGCGCTAGTGCGGTACGCATTATTTCTTCATTGATACCTTCGATCTTGATATCCATTTGCAGTGCAGTCACGCCTTTCGCGGTACCTGCGACTTTAAAGTCCATATCACCCAGGTGATCTTCATCGCCCAGGATATCGGTTAAAACGGCATAACCATCAGGTTCTTTAATCAGACCCATTGCAATACCGGCAACTGGTGCTTTAATCGGCACACCAGCATCCATTAATGCTAATGATGTACCGCATACCGAAGCCATTGAGCTTGAACCATTTGATTCAGTAATTTCTGAAACCACACGAACCACATACGGGAATTCTTCAGCCGTTGGCATAACCGCTTGAATACCGCGTTTAGCTAATTTGCCATGACCGATTTCACGACGCTTTGGTGAACCAACAAAACCGGTTTCACCAACGCAGAATGGAGGGAAGTTATAATGCAGCATAAAGCGATCACGATATTCACCTTCAACCGCATCAATCATCTGTGCATCACGTTCAGCACCCAGTGTTGCAACAACAATCGCCTGAGTTTCACCACGGGTAAACAAGGCAGAACCATGAACACGTGGTAATACTGTAGTTTCCACAAATACTGGGCGAACAGTTTTAGTATCACGACCATCGATACGTGGTTCACCGGCAATAATACGGCCACGAACCAGTTCTTTTTCTAATTTGCCAAACAAACCTTTAACATCATCAGCAGACCATTCACCATCTTCGGTCACTAATGTATCTACAGCTGTTTGACGAATTTCAGCCAGTTGATCCTGACGTTGCATTTTGTCGCTGATCGCATAAGCGTTTTTAATGCCTTCAAATGCTTGTTCTTTAACTGCATTGTATAAACGATCATCTTTTTCCGGAGCAGTCCATTCCCAAGCCGGTTTGCCAGCTTCAGCTTTCAACTCTTCGATCAGTTTGATCGCAGTTTGCATTTGCTGATGACCGTACATTACAGAACCTAACATGACTTCTTCAGGCAGTTCAGAGGCTTCAGATTCAACCATCAATACGGCACTGACAGTACCGGCAACAACTAAATCCAATGAGCTGTTTGCTAACTGTTTCTTTGAAGGATTCAGAATGTAGTTACCATCAACATAACCTACGCGGGCGGCACCTAATGGACCATTAAACGGTAAGCCAGAAACAGCTAATGCTGCAGAAGCACCAATCATCGCCGGAATATCTGGATCAATTTCAGGATCCAAAGCCATTACGGTGGCAATAACCTGAACTTCGTTGATGAAACCTTTAGGAAACAATGGACGCAGAGGACGATCGATCAGACGGGATGTCAGAGTTTCTTTCTCGGAAGGACGTCCTTCACGTTTGAAGAAACCGCCAGGAATTTTACCGGCCGCGTAGGTGCGTTCTTGATAATTAACGGTTAATGGTCCATAATCCTGACCTGGATTAACATTTTTCTTACCGACGACAGTGACGAGCACTGCAGTTTCACCCAGACTGGCGATAATTGAACCACCTGCCTGACGCGCGATTTTTCCGGTTTCCAGGCTAAGCGTATGCTCACCGAACTGAACTGTCTTTTTAACTGAATTCACTAGTATTTCCTTCTCTTGACAACACCAGCCACAAACCTTTTCATGACTGATTTATAAAAACGATAAACGCATAAATGAATATGCCCCTGAAACCGCGGGGGATTTCAGGGGCATATCAGTCAACGCATCAACCTTATGCCAATGCTATTGGCGCAGGCTCGATGAGTTGTTTTACAGACCACGTTGGGTAATTAGCGACGCAGACCTAAGTCAGCAATCAAATCACGGTAACGGGTAATGTCGGTTTTTTTCAGGTAGTCGAGCATTTTGCGACGACCACTAACCATTTTTAACAGACCCTGACGTGAATGATGGTCATGAGTGTTATTTTTGAAATGGTCTGAAAGATTCGTAATACGCGCGGTTAACAAGGCAACTTGAACTTCAGCTGAACCAGTATCGCCTTCTGTACGAGCGTATTTTTTGATAATTTCTTGTTTTTGTTCTGCAGTAATTGACATAAAAACTCCAACTTTTGTATAGCTTTTGCTCTGAGTTAAATTCTGAAATAATCCAGCAAGTTAAACCAGACTACCCAACCTTTTAAGAGTGGCGAATTTTACCGGTTTTATCCGCTCTTAACAAGCGAGTTAAACCGTATCGCCAGTTACAAACAAGCGTTTTGCTGACACAGTGCCATCCAACGCTATTTCACCCAGACCGATAAATTGATCCTGGTAATCAAATAAACGAACTTTTGCGCTTTGTCCCTGCGTTTCCGTTAATACGGTGCGTCCAAAACGCATATCGGCAGACATCTCAGCATCCAACCTTACCTCAGGCCATTCTGGCAAGGCTTCATGGGCGGGTAATAATTGTGTATCAAGGCCGGTAAAACCTTGCTGTTCGGCCAGTTCCTGTAATGTCTCCAGACTTAACGCTTGGGTTAAATCATAGCCAGCGGCATCGGTACGTCTGAGCATAGTGACATGTCCACAACTGCCTAAAGCTGCTGCAATATCCTGAACCAAGGTGCGTATATAAGTACCTTTGCTACAGGCAACCTGCAGCGTAAAACTTTCGGCATCGCTCGCCAAAAGCTCAATACTGTAGATAGTAATAAGACGAGATTTACGCTCGATTTCAATACCTTGACGCGCCAGTTTATAAAGCGGTTGTCCCTGATGTTTTAAGGCTGAAAACATTGGTGGGATCTGTTGTTGCTCACCGACAAAGTCCTGCAAAACTTTTTGCAGTTGTTCAACGGAATAGTCAGGGATATTTTGTTCGGCGATAACAGCACCGTCACTATCACCACTATCGGTAAGAACACCTAGCTGACAACGTACTTGATACTGTTTATCTGCATCGAGCAAATAAGTGGAGAGTTTGGTGGCTTCGCCAAGGCAGACCGGTAAAACACCCGTTGCTAAAGGATCAAGGCTGCCAGTATGGCCTGCTTTGTTGGCGTTAAACAAACGTTTCACGCGTTGCAGAACATGATTAGAACTGAGCCCGGTTGGTTTATCGACAATCACGATACCGGTAATATCACGACCTTTTTTACTGCGTTTGGCCATCGGCGAAACTCAATCTTTATCAGTTTCTGGGTCAGACTCTGGCTCGTCCTTAAGATCGGCATTGGCTTTGGAAATTAATTCATCCATATAAAAGCCATGTTCCAATGTGGTGTCATAACGGAATTGCAGTTCCGGCATGATGCGTAATTTCACCCGCTTTGCCAATGCACGGCGTAAGTAACCTGCTGCATTGTTTAAACCTGCCAGACATTCTTTGGCAGCTTCTTCAGAATCAAAACCACTGAGTCGTGTGACATAGATACGCGCGTATTTCAGGTCAGATGTCACATCGACATGTGACACCGTGACCATACTGACACGCGGATCAGCCAAATCATGCTGAATCAGCAAGGCCAATTCACGCATCATGACCTCACTGATCCGATTTGTGCGACTAAATTCTCTTGCCATTAAAGACTCGGTTTCATCAGTACACGTTCAAAGACTTCGATTTGATCGCCCGGTTTAACATCTTTGTAGTTTTTCACACCAATACCACATTCAGTACCGGCATTGACTTCATTGACATCATCTTTGAAACGACGCAGTGATTCCAGTTCACCTTCGTAAATAACCACGTTATCACGCAGAACACGAATTGGATTGTTACGTTTCACGCTGCCTTCGAGTACCAAGCAACCAGCGATGTCACCAAATTTTGGTGAGCTGAAAACATCATCAACACGAGCCAGACCAATAATTTCGTCTTTATACACAGGTTCAAGCATACCAGTCATAGCTTTGGTCACGACATCCAGCAAATCGTAAATGATGCTGAAATATTGAACATCTAGACCTTTTTCAGCAATCACTTTACGCGCGGTATTATCAGCACGAACATTGAAACCAATCAAAATCGCATCAGAAGCTGCTGCCAATTGTGCGTCAGTTTCGTTAATACCACCGACACCTGAACCGATAACCCGAACCTGAACCATATCAGTCGACAGTTTTTGTAGACCTTGGCTGACAGCTTCAACTGAACCATGAACGTCGCCTTTGATAACCACATTAAGGGTTTTCAAATCGCCAGCTTCCATTTTGTTGAACATATCATCCAACTTGGCAGCCTGTTGCTGAGCCATTTTCAGTTCACGAGCTTTAGTTTGACGGAAGCTGGCAATTTCTCTCGCCGTACGATCGTCTGGAGCAACCTGCAACTCATCACCTGAAGCCGGAGTTCCGGACAGACCCAATAATTCAACAGGAGTTGAAGGACCGGCTTCATCCATTGGCTGACCATTTTCATTGAACAAGGCACGAACCCGGCCGAATTCCTGACCAACTACAACAATGTCACCTTTTCTCAACGTACCACGTTGAACCAGAACCGTGACGACGGTACCGCGACCTTTATCAAGACGAGACTCAACAACCGTACCGTGTGCAGGACCTTTAACCGGTGCTGTCAATTCCATGACTTCAGCTTGCAGAGAAATTGCTTCAAGTAAATCTTCAACACCCATACCGGTTAGAGCTGAAACGGGCACAAACTGCACGTCACCACCCCAGTCTTCCGGTACGACTTCATGATTGGTTAATTCTTGCTTAACCCGATCCGGACTGGCATCAGGTTTATCCATTTTGTTTACCGCTACAATCAGCGTAGAACCAGCAGCTTTAGC